>DASZKM010000127.1:0-3772 GCA_035947055.1 Actinomycetota bacterium | reverse complement strand
ACGAGCAGCGTGTCGCGCAGATCGCGGAAATCGAGCTCGAGGAGGCCGGAACATGAAGGATTGGGTCGCGGACTGGGACGAGCTGCAGAAGACCGACCCGGAGATCGCTGAGACGCTCGTCGCCGAGCTGGAGCGCGAGCGGAGCACCATCCGGCTGATCGCGTCGGAGAACTACACCAGCCCCGCGGTGCTGGCTGCCCTGGCGTCGACCATGAACAACAAGTACGCGGAGGGCCTGCCCGGCAAGCGCTACTACGGCGGGTGCCGGTGGGTGGACGTCACCGAGCAGCTGGCCATCGATCGGGCAAAGGAGCTGTTCGGGGCCGAGCACGCAAACGTCCAGCCGCATGCTGGGGCCCAGGCCAACATGGCCGCGTACTTCGCGTTCATGGAGGTCGGCGACACGCTGCTGGGCATGAGCCTTCCCCACGGCGGCCACCTGACGCACGGCTCGCCGGTCAACTTCTCCGGGAAGTGGTTCAACATCGTCGGGTACGAGGTCGACAAGGACACCGAGTTGATCGACCTCGACCAGGTGCGGGATCTGGCCATCGAGCACCGGCCGAAGATGATCGTGGCCGGGGCCACCGCGTATCCACGGGTGATCGACTTCGCCGGCTTCCGCCAGATCGCCGATGAGGTGGGAGCGGTGTTCATGGTCGATGCCGCGCACTTCATCGGCCTGGTGGCCGGGGGGGCCTATCCCAACCCTACCCCACACGCGGACGTGGTCACGTTCACCACGCACAAGACGTTGCGAGGCCCGCGAGGGGCCATGATCCTCAGCCGCGCGGAGCACGCCAAGCGGATCGACAAGGCCACGTTCCCGATGATGCAGGGCGGCCCGCTGGAGAACGCCATCGCCGCGAAGGCCGTGGCGCTGAAGGAAGCCATGAAGCCGGACTTCCGAGACTATGCCGAGCGGGTGGTGCGCACCGCCCGGGCCCTGGCGGAGAGTCTTCAGGAGCAGGGGCTACGGCTCGTGTCGGGCGGTACCGACTCCCACCTGGCGTTGGTGGATCTGCAGCCCGCGGGGATCACCGGGTCGGACGCCGAGCGCGTATGCGACGAGGTGAACATCACGCTGAACAAGAACGCGATCCCGTTCGACCCGCTGCCCCCGGCCACGGCGTCGGGGATCCGGGTGGGGACTCCCGGCCCCGCCACCTTGGGCATGGACGCCCCGGAGATGAAGGAGGTCGCCGAGGTCATCGGCTCGGTGATCCGTGCGCCGGAGGACGAGGGGGTGAAGCAGCGGGCCCGCGATCGGGTCGCCGATCTGGTCGCCCGGTTCCCCGCATACCCGTAGTGCTTCCCTACGTCGCGGTGTTCGCCATCACCGCGGTGGCCGCGGCCGTGACCACGCCGCTCGTCCGCCGTCTGGCGCTCCGGTATGGAGCGATCGACCGGCCGTCGGACCGCAAGGTCCACCCCAAGCCCACCCCCACGCTGGGAGGCCAGGCCTTGTGGTTCGCGTGTCTGCTCGGCCTGGGGGCGGCCGCGCTCATGCCGGCGTTCGAGGGCCTCTTCGACATCTCCTCCGAGCCTCTGGGTGTGGTGCTGGCCGGAACCGTCATCGTCATCCTGGGCTCGTACGACGACGTCCGGGGGATGCCCGTGGCGGCCAAGATCGCCGGTCAGGTGCTGGCTGCCGGCCTCCTGATCCTCAACGGCGTGCAGCTGTTCTACTTCTGGATCCCCGGGCTCGGCGTGCTCTCGCTGAGCCCGGACCTGGCCGTGCCGCTGACCCTGATCTGGGTGCTGGCCATGATCAACGCCGTCAACCTCATCGACGGCCTCGACGGGCTGGCGGCCGGTGTCGTCGCCATCGCCGCGGCCGCGTTCTTCACGTACGCGTTCCGCTCGGGCGCACCGATCTACGCAGGTCCGTCGCCGGCCGGGCTGTTCTGCGCGGTGGTCGCCGGGGCGGCGGTGGGGTTCCTGCCGTACAACTTCAACCCCGCCCGGATCTTCATGGGCGACTCGGGATCGATGCTGCTGGGGCTGGTCCTCGCCGCGGCCACCATCTCGGGCGTGGGACGAACCGATGCACCCACGAACACCGACCTGGCAGCGCTGGCCATCCCGGTGGCCATCCCCCTGCTGGTCCTGGCCGTACCGTTCACCGACGTGGCCTGGGCCATCGCCCGCCGGATGCGACGGGGCCGGGCCGTCTACTTGCCGGACAAGGAGCACATCCATCACCGCTTGCTGGAGATCGGCCACACCCATCGCCAGGCCGTGCTGCTGATGTACCTGTGGAGCGCGCTCCTGGCCTCATCGGCCCTGGCCATCACGTTCGTCCGCAGCCGATTCCTGGTGGTGGCGCTTCTGGTGACGATCGCGGCCGTGCTGATCGGCACGGCGACGCCCCGGATGCGCCGGGCCAACGGAGCCAGGGCCTGACGAACGCCGCTCCGGCCGGTACCCTCTGTGGCCCATGACCCGAACCACAATCGCTCTGGCCGCCGCCGTGTCCGTGATCGTGGGCGGCCCGGCCTGGGCCGACCCCACCCCACCCACGCTGACGGCATCGATCGGCGACGTCAGACTGTTCGGCACGGCCGTGGTGTCCGGACAGCTCCAGCCGCCCCATCCCGGCGAGGCCGTGCGGGTGGAGCTCCTCCTCGACGGGAAACCCGTCGGCTCGGCCGACGTCACGCCGGCCGACGGCTCGACGTTCTCGGCGGGATTCGACGTGGAGCGGCCCGGGACGTACTCGGGGCGGGTCACGTTCGACGGCGCCCAGCACGATCCCATCCAGGCGGTCACCGAGACTCGGAAGGTGGCCTTCCCGAACAAGCTCCGGCCCGGCTCCAAGGGACCCACGGTGCGAGCGCTGGAGGAGCGGCTGACAGACCTCGGCTACTACCTGCGCCGTCCGAACGAGCGTCTGGACCGGTGGACCGCGGACGCCGTGCTGGCCTTCCACAAGGTCCAGGGGATGCGCCGGGGGACCACGGTCCGGCGGGCCACGTGGCGCCGGCTGATGGATCCCCGAACGCCGCGCCCCAAGACCAAGCAACCCAGCTCACACATCGAGGTGGACCAGGGCCGTCAGGTCCTGTACGTGGTGCGGGACGGGGAGATCGACGAGATCGTCCACGTCTCGACGGGAGCGGGGGGAGCGACTCGGGACGGGACGTTCCGGGTCCATCGCAAGCTCGAGGGCTACAGCCCCAACCGCCTGTTCTATCCGTCGTACTTCGATGGGCTCCGAGCCGTGCACGGGTGGCCGGACGTCCCGGTCACCCCCGCCAGCCACGGCTGCGTCCGGGTGTCGATGTGGGCCGCGAAGCACATGTACCAGGTCATGCGGTACGGGATGGTGGTCCGGGTCTACCACTGAAGCCTCCTTTGCCCGCCCCCCTGACCCGCTTGCTGGGTCTCGTTCGCCGTCGATATGATGACTTTGTGAAAGTTTTCACAAGCGACCGCGCAGGTCGCGTCGCACGTGAGGCCGCTGCTAGGATGCCGCGGCCCATGCCCTCCCCGTCGCCTGCAGGTCGTCCGGACGGCTGGGGCGGTCTGGGCACCGGGTGGGCCATCACCACCACGATGCTGGCGGGGATCCTGGTGTGGGGCGGCGTGGGCTTCCTGATCGACCGGCTGGTGTGGTCGTCTTTGGTCTTCACCGGGATCGGCATCGTGGTCGGCGCGTTCGCCGGGACGTACATCGTGTACCTCCGATACGGGCGGGGCGATCGGTGAGCGGACCCGAGCCGGAGCGCGAGCTGATCCGCAAGGTCCTGCCATGGAGCCTGCCCGCGGT
>DASZKM010000126.1:0-7478 GCA_035947055.1 Actinomycetota bacterium | reverse complement strand
GTCTGTTCCTCCTCTTTCTTCATGGCCGGCTCCAGATCGAACAGCTCGTCCACCGCTAGACCTTCTCGATCCGGGCCTCGCCCAGGATGCCGGTGGGCTTGAGCATCAGGATCAGGATCAGGAGGACGAACACGACGGCGTCGCCCCACTGCTGGGCCTGGAACACCACGGTGGCGGACTCCGCCAGGCCGACCACGAGCACGCGGACCAGGGCCCCCCGGGTCGATCCGATGCCGCCGACCACCGCGCCCACGAACGACTTCAGCCCGATGAACGTCCCCAGCACGTTGAAGTCCACGAACGTCACCGGGATGATGAGCCACGCCGCAACCGCGGCGATCGCCCCGGCCAGCCCGAACGAGTACAGGATCATGAAGTTCGTGTTGATCCCCATCAGCGCCGCGGTGTTGCGGTCGTGCGCCGTGGCCCGAAGCCCCCGGCCCAACTTGGTCTTGCGGTGCAGGGCTTCGAGCGCCAGGGCCAGGGTCAGCCCCACGATGAAGATGAGGTATTTCTGCGGCGGGATGTTGGCGATGGCGTCCTGTCCGAAGATCGTGTCGATCAGCGGGGGGACCGGCCGGTTGGCCTCCTCGAAGATCAGCCGCGACCCGTCGACCAGGATCAGGCCGATGGCCAGCGTGGTGAGGATCCACCCGATGTTCGTATTGGGATCGAACTGACCCAGCGGCCGGAGCCCCAGCATCTGCACCAGCAGCCCGAGCACCACCGAGGCCACGACGGCCGCGGCCAGCGACACGAAGAACGGTAGATGCAAGATGTCGAACGTGAGCGTGAAGTAGATGAGGGCGGCCACGAGCATCTGCGGACCGAGCGCGAAGTTGATGGTCCGGGTGGTCATGTAGATGATCGAGAACGCCACCGCGAGCATGGCGTACACGCTTCCCTGGAGGAGTCCCGACACCAGGGCCTGCAGGATGATGTCCACGCTAAACGCGTTCCTTCCGGACGCTCTCCATCAGTGGATCTTGCAGTCGTTGGTGAGCCGGAACCCCCACGGCACCGACTTGTCCGGAACCTTGGTGCACTGCGTTCCGTACCCCTGTTCGTAGAAGATCTTCATGAGCTCGGGGTACTTCTGGACATTGCCCTCCATGTTCGGCCGCACGAAGTGGGTCGGCCCGATGTAGCCAGGCGGATGGAACACCTGGTACTCGGTGCCCAGCTCGTACGACGGGTTGCTGGGCACGGCCCGTCCCCGCTCCAGCGTGACGCCCACGATGTCCTCGATGGTCAGCGAGATGTGCCGGTCGGGGGCGAACGCGTGCGGGGTCACCGAGACGAAGTTGATGCTCGTTCGTTCCAGCGTCTCGATGACCTTGGCCGGATCCGTGCTCTGGGCATCGTTGAATGCCTTGGCCAGCAGGAAGCACGAGTCCGCCGGGTTGTTCTCGCCGCCGGTGGGGGTCTGGCCCCATCGGTCGCGGAACACGTTCACCGCACCCTGGAACTGGGGCAGGTACCCGACACCGCCCACGTACCAGGTCGAGACCGTGCCGCTCTTTGCGGCCGGTCCCGCCAGCTCCGCGAACGTGCGCTCCGCGGCCCCGCCGGGGAATCCCAGGATCTGCGGCCGCCAGGATGACAGCGCCGCGTCTCGGTCGACGTATCCGCCGCCGATGGCCTCGATGTTCTGGAGACCGTGGGCGGTGTCTCCGGCCAGCCCCCACAGGAACACCGCGTGGCACCCGGTGCCCTTGATCCGCAGCATCTGGGCCGTCATGTCCGTGTCGCCCACGTTGTACTGCTCGGCGGTGGCCAGGCCCGCACCTCGTTCGCCCAGGGCCTGCTCCACCATCCGCCGGCCCTGGTTGCCGATGGCGGTGTTGTCGCCGATGAACGCGAACTGCGAGTACCCGCGGTCGTCGATGGCGTAGTCCGCCAGCACCTGGGTGGCCCAGATGTCGGGCGGGAAGATCTGGAACACCTGGCGGTAGTCCGAGTCCGGGAACAGGCTGTTCGTGCTGTACAGGTCCGAGTAGCAAGCGATGGCCGGCAGGTTGTACTGCTGGACGGCCTTCTTGCACGCGAAGATGTCATCCAGGAGGCCGGCGAAGATGACGCCCTTGATGTCGTACTTGGTGACCATCTCGGTCAAAGCCTGCACCGCCACCTGAGCCGACAGGTTGTCGTCCCGCTGGATCAGCGCGATCTTCTTGCCACCCAGGACACCGCCGTCGGTCTGTTGCTGGTACTTGTCGAAGCTGGGGAACAGCGATCCCGGTGACTCGGTGGGGATGTGCACGCCGTGCTTGTTGATCTCCTCCACGGCCAGCTCGGCACCGTGCTTCACGAGCTGTCCCACGAAGGCGCCGACCCCCGAGTAGATGGAGATCACGCCGATGTTGATGGTCTCGCCCGATGCGGCGGCCTCACCGAACCCTTCGGTGCTGGATTGCTCGAGCGTCCGACCGCACGCGGCCAGGAACGTGGGGTACAGGGTCGACGTGGCGAACGCGGACAGACCCAGCTTCCCGGCCACCCGCAGGAACTCCCGCCGGTTCATCGGTGTGTCCTGGCCGAGGCGGGAGGCGTCCTCCTCCGTTAGCGGCCCGTGCTCGGGATCCTCGTAGGGGTATCGGGCCCGGTCCCTGGCATCGAGCGGCCGGTTGGTGAGCGGGGTGCGAAAGGTTCGTCTCGCGCGTTTCATGGACTGCCCCCCGCCGGTGCCGGCCCCGCAGTGCCCGCGTTGACGAGGTCATCGGGCACCGGGAACCGCTCGATCAGCCGCCGGATCTCCTGGAGCTGCTGGTATTCCTCCGGCGAGAGCCTTCGGAGGCTGCCGTCTTCCTCCGGGGCGAACTGCGCCGGGGGGTGGGGGAGCCCGGCCATGTCCTGCAGCTCGTTCGCCGACCAGGGCGGGGCGTCGGGGAGGTTGGCCACGGCGTACACGCCGGAGACCGCGATGGCCATGGCCCACGCCACCACCATCAGGCGGCGCTTGACCATGCCGGGCGTCTCGACCTGGCCGGGCCAGGCCAGGAGCGCTCCCCGGACGGCCTGCCGGGCTCCGTCGAGGCTGGCGCTCTGAGCGGCCTCCCACACGCGGCTCATACGGCCTCCCCGTTCCGTTCCACCAGGGCCGCCCGGACCACGAGCGTTCCGTCGGCGCGCAGCGGGGGATCGCTGGTCACCAGCGTGAGGTAGGGCAGCGGCGTCTCCTCGAACATGTCCACCCGGCTCCCGTCCTGGCGGAACACCGCCGCGACCAGGTACGTGGAGGTGCCACCCACGGTCTGGATGTGGATCTCCGAGCCGAGGTTGAGGAGGTGCAGGTCGCGGAACGGCCCCGACCACAGCACGCGGTGCCCTCGGATCACGGCGTTGCCCTGGCCGCCGGGAAGCGGGGTGCCCGGCACGTGGCCCGGCCCCTTGCGAAGGATCGATCGCTCCTGTCCCTCGAGGACCACGTGCTCGATACCGAGACTGGGGATGAGCATCTTGGCCACTGGCTCGCCCCGGGCCGGGACGATCGAACCGCCGCCCGCCACGATCTCCGCCCACCTCGCGTCGAGCGACTGCTGCCACAGCGTCGTGTACGTGTTGGTGGTCAGGAACCCCGCGACCACGACGGCCAGAGAGATGCCCACCGCGGTCAGAGCTTTTCTCCACGGGAAGCGAAGGACGCGGACGTCGTCGTAGACGCCGCCGGCCGAGGCGCTGGCCACGCCTCTCACGGCCACCAGTACCCGCCGCCTTCCTCGGTCCCTCGTGGAGAACGGGCCGCGCGCACCGCGGGAGTGCGGCGGGCCCGGCGCCGGACCCACAACCCGAACAGCGCCACCGGGATGCCCAGCGGGATCAGCGACCCGGCGGCCGGGAGCCGCCATCCTTCGGGCGGCACCTG
Source organism: Actinomycetota bacterium (assembly GCA_035947055.1). Classification (GTDB taxonomy): domain Bacteria; phylum Actinomycetota; class UBA4738; order UBA4738; family CALAEC01; genus DASZKM01. The sequence goes on along the minus strand of DASZKM010000126.1, from coordinate 3,613 downwards.
GTTCTTGTACCAGTCGGCCGTGGTCCACACCCGGTCGAACGTGCCTCGAGGGTCCTCCCAGGTGGGGATGGGCGGCACGAGCCCGGATCCCAGGATGGCCAGGTTCCGCTGGGTGTCCGCGGTGGGCTGCTGCAGGTCGAAGGAGTAGATGCTTCCGTCGTTCGCCTGCGCGTACAGGTGCCCGTCGGACAGGGCCAGCGAACCCCAGGTGATGAGGTCGATGTCGACGATCGGCTTCGGCTCGGTCTCCCCGAACGGCGGGTACGGGAACGTGTCGTCCCACTGGACCTCGTAGCGGAACACGACCCGTGGCCGGTCCAGGACCCGGTCGCCCTGCAGGTACTGCACCCCGTAGATGGCGTGCTCCCACGACGCGTTGAAGTACGCGACGCCGCCTCCCAGGGCCGGCGCGGACAGCACCGCGGTGCGGCGGACCCAGGGCCCGTGCTTGCCGTCATCGGGGAGATAGAAGGAGAGGGAGTTCTTGGGAGGGTTCCGCTTCGAGTAGGGGTTCTTGCCGGTCGGCACCGCCGCCACCAGCGTGGGGTGCTGCCCGATGGCGTCGATGTTCTTCCAGATGTACAGGTGGCCGTCCTGGTTCGCGTTGACGATGACCCGGTGCTGGTAGTCGAGCCCCAGGTTGCCGCCGAACACCCCGCCGCCGATCGGTCCGTCCTGCACGCCGTCCTGTGTGGTGATCAGGACGTTGCACGTGTCTCGGTGGAGGCGTTCCTCGCAGATCGAGATGGTCCCCGCGTCCTCCAGGCGCCGCCACCGGGGCGTCATGCGGGGCACCGAGAGGCGGACCATCCGGTTGCTGAGCAGGTTGATGATGAGGTCCCCGGACCGAGGGTCGGCCAGGCCGGCGCCGCCGTCATGGGCGAACCCCAGGTCGCCGGCGTGGAACCCGTCGTAGGCCGCCAGGAACAACCCCGTGTCGTTGTCGAACGTCTTGACGTAGCCGTCCTCGGTGGGGACGAACACGAAGTCGCCCAGGCAGCCCGCTCCGGCCTGGGCCTCGAACCTCCGGGTCGATCTGCCCGATGCCGGGGTGATGCCACCCTGCGGCTCCTCGGGCCAGTTGAACTCGCCCGGCCAGTCGGGCGCGCCGACGTACCGGTGCCACAGCGTGGTGCCGGTCGCCGCGTCGACCATGAACACCCGGGAGTCCAGGGTCATGACGGTCAGCTTCCCCTCGCCCTGGCAGAAGTTCACCGCGGAGTGGAACTTGGGGTAGTCGCCGGTGAACGGCCGGACCTCCGGGCGGAGCGGGAACCGGCGGTGCTGCTCGTTGTGGAAATCCCACTCGATCGCGGGGTTCAGCGTGTGGTCCTTGGCCTCGCCGGGCGCCCCCGCGGCGGGGACCTCCCACCGCCAGATCTTCTGGCCCGTGTCCGCGTCGATGGCGTACAGGAGGCCGTTGGAGAACGTGGCGTACACCACGCCGTTCTCGTACCAGGGTGCGTTGGTGGCCGGATAGCCGCCGGAGTAGCCGTCGCCGGGGAAGAACTTGCTTCCCCGCGGATCCGGCTGGAACCGCCACACCGGGATGCCGGTGTCCTGATCCAGGGCCACGATGGAGTTCGTCGACGCCCCGGGCGTGATGACCAGGCCCTCCGCGACGATGATCCCGCCCATGGGGAACACCCCGGACGGAAGCTCCGACAGCTTCGTGACCCACTCCGGGTTGGGCTGGTTCACGCGGGAGCCGGCGAAGTACGGCGGGGGTTCGTCGGGGTTGTAGCCGGTACGGTGGCCGTCCCCGCCGCCGGCCACCGGCCAGTCCCGGGCCGGCGCGGTGCTCGGCAGAGCCACGATCGCGGCGAGGAAGGCCAGGATCGCGGCGCGCCTCATGCCGGCAGCCCCTCCAGCAGATAGGACAGCTCCGACGGAAGGCGGACGGTGGACGTGTCCACGGTGAAGAAGCCTCCGCCGGTGCTGATGTCGGGGGCGAACTCGCCTCCGGCCGAGAGCTGGTCCCGGGTGAACGCCAGGATGGCCATGTCCTCGAGGCCCACACCTTCGTGGTCACCGGGAGCGAACGAGATGGGAACCCCGCCGGCCGTGAAGTCCTGTGTCTGCTCCAGGGCCTCGGTCATCGCGGCGGGATCCGCGCCACCGGCCTCTCGAGACGCCTGGGCCAGCAGCAGGATCCCGTCGTACACCTGCACCGCCTGGAACGGGGCCTCGACGTTGTTCAGCTCGCGGAAGCGTTCGTAGAACCCACGCATCCGTTCCAGGTCGAACCACGGCCCGGCCCACGTCCCCACCGACAGGATCCCGTCGCGGAACGCCACCGGCGTGACCTGGCTGGCCGCGTTCTTGCCGTAGTCGAACGTGGCCAGGTTGCCGGACAGGACCAGCTGGTAGCCCTGATCGGCCTTGTGGATCTCGATGGTGATCCGGCCGGCCTCGCCGTTGTCTCTCGTCCACAGGATCAGGGCGTCGGCCTCCAGCTGGCCGGCGTGGGTGATGGGGGTGTGGATGTCGGCGCCTACCCGGAACCCCTGGTTCATGACCACCTGGGCTCCCTGGTCGCTCAACGCGCGCTCCATGTCGAGCGCGCCTTCGGTCCCGAATGGCGTGTCCTCGTGAAGGATGGCCACGCGGTCGTAGCCGCGCGTGCCCACCAGGTAGTCGGCCAGCTTCTCGGCCTGCAACCCGTTGGAGGGAGCTACCCGGAACGTCGGGGCGTCCGCATCGACGGCCCCGTCGTCCGGCAACAACGCATGGACCACCGGGACCGCGTCGAAGTCCGCCAGGGCGGGAGCCAGGGCCGGGTCGTCGGAGGCAACCACGATCCCGGCCACGCCTTCGGTGGCCAGCTCGTCCGCCAGCTGGCGGGCGCGATTGGCGCTCCCCGCGTAGTCGCGGTCGAGCACCTCGATCTCGAACCCGTCTTCCTTGGCGTCGTCCACCGCCAAGGACGAGGCGCCCAGCGCGGCCTGGGCGAACTCACCGCCGATGTCGGAGATCGTGTACAGGAGGCCAACCCGCACCGGGCCGGACGCCGCGCTCGGTTCCTCCTCACCCTGCGGCCCGGTCGCCGGTTGCGCCTCGCATGCCGCGGCGAGGAGCGACACGCCGGCGGTGAACGCGATCCCCAGACGCCTCATACCTGACTCACCAGGAAGGTCAGCGTCCACGACTTGACCTGGGGGGCCACCGCGGGGTCGGGGACCGCGAACACGAACAGCCCCATGTTGGTGGGGATGTAGTACAGCGGGTAGTTCGAGGCTTCCTCGGACAGCTCGGGCTGCGGCTCGGCCTGGTTGGGCAGCGACGGCGGGTTCAGCTGGAGCCGGGTGGGCAGGTGGGTGAGGAACACCTCTTCGGTCCAGATCAGGCGGCCCCGCTCGTCGTAGAAGTCGGCCCGGCCCTCCAGGTTCCGGACCTCCTCCTTTCCCTCGTTCACCACCGGGACGATCAGGTAGTAGAGGTCCTGCCGCTCGTTGAGCCCGTAGACCGGCAGCTCGATCAGGGCGTTCGGCCCGCCGGACTTGAACCCGGTGAAGTCGATCGCATCGCGGAGCTCCGGCGTGATCGGGGACACCTGGACGGTGGCGATACGCAGCCCCTCCGGGGTGGCGGCGGCGGTCTCCACCGCCTCCTC
>DASZKM010000125.1:0-1916 GCA_035947055.1 Actinomycetota bacterium | reverse complement strand
CACCGCTGGAGAACGATCTTCGGCAAGGTTCTCCCGGAGAAGAAGGCCACGCAAAGCGTCGAGACGCTGAACAGGGTCGGCGGGCCGCGCCGGCCGCACCTGGTCGTTCCGTTCGCGATGGAGGACGGCGTGAGCTTCAGCAACCCGGCCCCCGGACGCTCGCTCAGAGACCTCTTGCTGGCCGGGGATGCGCTGCCGGCGCCGGCCCGGGTGGCGGGCCTGGTGAACGACATCGGGAACATCCCGGGGATTCCTTCCGCCGGTGATCACCGGATGCGTCCCGAACGGATCGCCCGGGCCACCGCGGAGCTGTTGGGGCGCCTGGTTCCCGAGTCGCTCTCCCGGATCGCGCTCATCGAGGAAGCCGTGGGTCGCGGAGCTCGGTCTGATCAAGTCCCGGCCCGTGTGGTCCACGGTGACCTGTACGAGGCGCAGGTGTTCGTGGGCGCCGACTACTCGCTCGGGCTGATCGATCTCGACGACCTGGGGCCCGGGGATCCGGCCATGGACGCGGCCAACTTCTGCGCGCATCTCCTGGCACTGGCTCTGGCCGTCCCTTCGGCGTCCTCGCGCCTGGTGGCCTACCGGCACCTGGTGAGGCGGGAGTTCATGGCAACGCTAGGGATCGGGCCAGCCGAGCTTCGGTGGCGGGAGGCGCTGGCCGTGCTGCTGCTGGCGACCGGGCCATTCCGGGTCCTCGATCCACGGTGGCCCGAGCAGGTCCGTCGGAGGATCGAGCTGGCGGTACGCTTGATGGAAGAGCCACGATGGTCCACGTCCTCATGATCGAGGACGATCCCCGCATCCGGGAGATCGTCGAGCGCGGGCTGGGAGCCCGCGGCTTCACCGTTTCCGCCACGGCGGACGGCGACGACGGCCTCGACCTGGTGAGAAAGCTCGACGTCGACCTGGTGCTGCTCGATCTCATCCTTCCGGGCAAGGGCGGGCTCCAGGTCCTCGAGGAGATCCGCGAGGCGAAGCCCCGCCTGCCGGTGATCGCCGTCACCGCGATCGACGACACCGGCTCCAAGATCGGCGGCCTCGATGCGGGCGCCGACGACTACGTGACCAAGCCGTTCTCCGTGGACGAGCTGGCTGCGCGCATCCGGGCCCGGCTCCGCTGGTCCGAGGAGGACGGCGGCGTGCTGAAGTCGGGTCCGCTGACGCTGGACCTCGCCGCGCACCGCGCGGTGCTGGACGGGAAAGAGGTTGCCCTGTCCGCCCGAGAGCTCGAGCTCCTCGCCGCGTTCATGGGTCATCCGGGGCAAGTGCTCTCCCGCGGTCAGCTCCTGCGCATGGTGTGGGACCTGGACTTCGACCCCGGTTCGAACGTGGTCGAGGTGTACGTGGCGGCGCTCCGTCGCAAGCTCGCACACGTCTTCATCGAGACGGTTCGAGGCGCCGGCTACCGGTTCGTGCCCGCGTCCGCGGAGGAGCGGGAGGCGGGCAGGTGAAGACTGCGGCAGCGGCGTTCCTCGGAGCGTCCGTCTTCTTCGGCGGCGTCCTGGTGGGCCAGATCGGTTCGGCTGTCGACCCGGAACGTCCGATCCCCGTAGTGCTGGAGGAGGTCGAGCAACCCGTGGAGATCGGCCCGGCCACCGCCGTGGAGCGTCGGCTCGATGTCGAGGCGGTCGAGCGGGAGGTCGAGGAATCCGGCCTCGAGGGCTTTACCGGCCAGGACAGCAGTGGGCCCGGCGGTGGCGGAGACGGCGACGACGGCGGTGTGAGCGGCGGGGAAGGCGAGGACGTGCCCGATGGGGCCACCGGCGACAGCGGGCCCAGCGACACTTCCGGTTCGGGAACCTCGGTCAGCGACAGGTCGGATGGGACGAGTGACAACTCCGGGCCCGGCTCCGCTTCCTCCGGCTCGGGCTCCGGCTCCGGCTCCGGGACGTCCGGCTCCGGCTCGTCCGGAT
>DASZKM010000124.1:0-2685 GCA_035947055.1 Actinomycetota bacterium | reverse complement strand
GCGTCCTAGAGTCGCCCGAAGACATCCGGCGAGTGAGGGACATATACTTCTCATCCGACGACGGGCTGATGACCCTCGCCATGGGTACTAGGGGTCCCGGGTTCTGTGTCCCTGAGGTGGTCAAGCACGATTGGCATCTTGCCAGGGACATCGGTGTGCCCATCAGCGTGCACGTCGGGATGGGCAACGTCGCTGGACGCTTCAAGATGGTCGAGCAGCTCGATGACCTCGGTTTGCTCGGTCTGGACACCACCTACATCCACTGCAACCATCTGACCGACCGGGAGTTTCAGCTCATCGCGGACACCGGCGGCACCACCTCTATCGCTCCGATGGTCGAGATGACGATGGGGCACGGCATGCCTCCGACCGGAGAGCTGCTGGAACACGGCTTGCGTCCGAGCCTCAGCTGCGACGTCGTGACCAGCGTGCCCGGCGATCCGTTCACGCAGATGAGATTCTTGTTCGCTGCCGAACGGGTGAGGATTCACGAGCGCGTCTTCGACGAGGAGCTGGAAGAGGTGCCGCCGCTGCTATCGTCGCGGGACATTCTGGAGTTCGCCACCATCGACGGTGCTCGTGTGTGCGGGCTCGCCGATAGGACCGGCTCGCTCACGCCCGGCAAGAAGGCGGACATCGTGATGCTCGACATCGAGCGCGTCAACGCGGCACCCGTCATCGACCCGGTGGGGACGGTCGTCTGCAGCATGGACACGTCGAACGTGAACTCTGTGTGGGTCAACGGCCGCGCCCTCAAGCGCGACGGGCAACTCGTTGGCTTCGATCTCGAGCGAGCGCGCCGGCTGGCCGAGGACTCGCGGGACTTCCTGGTGGCGCACGCCGAGCGCCCCGCGCACTGGGCCACACCGCGGACCACGAGCGGAGCGACGTAGGGCGTCGCCGACTCGCCGAACCTTGATACCTGAGCGCAAGAAGCCCGCGGAGGAGAGAATGCAGGCCATCTTGATCGAACGCTTCGGGGATCCCTCGCAGCTCCGGCAGACGGAGGTTCCGAGGCCGGATCCGGGGGAAGGCGAGGTCCTTATCGAGATCCACGCCGCCGCCGTAAACCGCAGCGATGTGCTGAACGCACGAGGCTCATTCCCTTTCACCACCTTGCCCCGCATACCGGGGCGCGACTTCGCCGGGGTCGTCGTCGAAGGGCCGCGGGAGCTCGTGGGAACGGAGGTCTGGGGTACGGGCGGCGGGGAGCTCGGGTTCATACGCGACGGGTCCCACGCCCGGTATCTCCTCGTCTCCAGGTACGCCGTGGTGCCGAAATCCGACACGCTCTCTCTGGAGGAGGCGGCCGCATCGGGCCTCGCCTACGTCACCGCCGGGTCTGCACTGCTCGAGCTGGGCGGCGTCTCGGCCGGGGAGACGATCCTCGTTACCGGCGGCGCCGGCGGCGTGGGGAGCGCGGCGGTGATGATCGCCCGCTGGAAGGGAGCCCGCGTCATCGGGGCCATCAAGGATGAGTCGGAGCGTGCGATGGCGGAGCGTGCGGGCGTCGAGGTCATCGTCGACACCTCCCGGGAGGAAGTGACGGACGCTGTCCTGGCGGCCACGGACGGGGGAGAAGCGAATCTCATCCTCGACGCCGTCGGCGGACCGCTGTTCGAACCGGCCCTGAATAGCCTGGGCGAGAAGGGGCGCATGGTCGTCATCACGACGACTCCCGGCGAGCAGCACGTCTCCTTCAACCTGTTCGACTTTTACCGCAAGGGGCTGCGCCTCTTCGGGCTGATGACGTCGTTCCTGGACGCCGAAGGGAGCGCCTCCGTCCTGAGGGACCTGGGCCCGGGCTTCGACGAAGGGGCCCTACGCGCGCCGGCGATCACCGAACGTTACCCGCTAGAGCAGGCGGGGACGGCCTACGCGCGGGTCGAGGGTGGCGAGGTGGCCGGTAGGGTGCTGCTCCTTATGGGCTGAACGGCTGCAAAGCGCGACCGGGCATGAGCCGAACGGTAGCAAGCTGAGATGCTGACCAGCTGATAAACTATCCCCTGCCGCGCTAAGCGGGGAGCTGGCGATGCCCTGCACCTGCGATCGCCTAGCAGGGCCTAGATCCCCGCCCGAGGCGGCCCGGGTTCGGTTGAAACCGGCGACCGCGGCGTAGATGGCCGGGTCCCGGGCAATGAGGCCCCGTGAACCGTGTCAGGACCGGGAGGTAGCAGCACTAAGCGGGTAACCTCATGTGCTACGGGGTAGCCCGACCGGAGCCTACCGGCCGGGAGTTCGCCGGGTTCGGGTCCGTCGACGGCGGGGTGCGCGGCGTATTATTTTGTCGTCGTTGGCGGAAACTTCGTCCGCTATACTAACCGTGTGAGTTTCCTCATCCCGACTCCTATCAGATGAAGCACGCGACGCTCTACCGCAAGTGGCGGCCCCGGCGTATGGGCGAGATCGTTGGCCAGGAGCCGGTCGTGCGTACCCTCAGCCGTGCCATAGAGACCGGCCGCGTCGCCCACGCCTACCTCTTCTCTGGTCCTCGCGGCACGGGGAAGACGAGCACGGCGAAGGTCCTGGCGATGGGACTGAACTGCGAGAGAGGTCCAACGCCCGAGCCGGACGGGACGTGCGAGAGCTGCCGCGCGATCGTGAACAACTCCTCGCTCGACGTGGTCGAGATGGACGCGGCCTCCAACCGGGGGATAGACGAGATCCGGGACCTCAGAGACCGCG
>DASZKM010000123.1:0-2627 GCA_035947055.1 Actinomycetota bacterium | reverse complement strand
GATCGGGATCACGCTCACCGTCGGCACGTACCTCTACGGCCGCTACTGGCTGCCGAAGGTGTACGGGGCGGAGAACGGGTTCCCGTGGTCGTTCTTCTTCCTGATCTCGGCGTCTGTCACCGAGATGGCGCAGGTGGCCATGAACGAGTGGGGGCACAGTCTCTGGATCACCGAGGAGATCTTCGCCGTTCCGTTCCACTGGCCGTTCGTGCTCTACGGCTGGCTGGCGGCGGGCATCTTCGCCCTGTGGGCAGAGACGATCATCCGCCTCCTGGGCATCGAAGCGGAGATCGAAGCGGCAGGCACGACCGGGCAGGAAGCCGTCGCCTGAGCGTAGCCGCACGGTCACCAAGCGTGTTCACCAACCGGGACCCCGCCATGGGGTCAGCCATGAGACGTCCATCAAGAGGGGGAGGGCATGGCGTCGGATACGGGAACGCTCGAACAGGACCAGCAATTCGAGCGGCTGAAGTCCCTGGTCCACAAGGAGTACAAGTACATAGACCGCAAGTGGGATGCGGTCTTCTGGATCAGCGCCGCGTTCATCGTCGGCGCCGGAGCCAACATCACGTTGTTGCTGTTCGCCGGCGACTGGGACTTCTGGACTGACTGGAAGGACCGGGTGTGGTGGCCGATCCTCACCCCCTTCGCGCTGGTCATCATCGGGTCCGCACTCCAGTACATCCAGTGGCTGGCGTGGCGGTTCCCGACGGGGATGACCTACACCGCCATCTGCATGTGGTTCCTCTCCACGCTCGGCCGGTGGTTGCAGTGGGGGAACTTCGTCCACTATCCGCTGAACTTCGTGTGGGGCACGACGATGGTGCCGGCGGGGATCTTCGCCGACTGGGTGCTGATGAAGAGCAAGAGCTTCATCATCACCTCAACCATCGGCTCCGCCGTCTTCTCCTTCGCGTGGTGGGTGTCCAACTACGTGATGATCGCCCCGTACCTTCAGCCGGCGGAATGGATGGACCGCATCCTCACGCTGTCTGACATCCAGGGCATCGGCTACATCAGGAGCCAGACACCCGAGTACCTGCGGATCGTCGAGCACGGCACGCTCCGGAGCTTCCTCGGGGAGACCCAGTACGTGTCGATCGTCTTCGGCATGACCGTGACGGTCGCCGGCTACTGGATCGGCCAGTTCATCGGCCGAATGCTTGCGATCTGGCCCATCGGCCGCTTCATGAAGAAGTGGTGAGCGGAGAAAGGGGGGAATGACAATGACAAAGCGACTGGCAGCGGTCCTGCTTCTCGGGATCGCGTCGACGTTGGTATTCGCATCCCCGGCCTCCGCCCATGGCGAGAAATCGCAAGAGGCGTTCCTCCGGATGCGGACGATCGGCTGGACGGACACCCAGTTCACCGGCGGTCGGGTCGACGAGAAGGGTGAGACCCACATCGCCCAGGGCGAATTCGTCACCCTGAGGGGCGTGGCCAAGCTGATGCACACCTGGCCCGACACCCTGGCGGCGGGTCAACCCGAGATCGGCTACATCAACATCGCCACCCAAGGCCCCGTGGTCCTGATGACCGAGCGGACCGTCAACGGCGTGTCCACGCCGGGGCGTATCGAAGTGGATCGTGGGAATCACTACGCCTACGAGATGAAACTGATGGGCCGCCGGCCCGGACGATGGCACGTGCACCCCGCCTTCGCCGTGAAGGGCGCGGGGACCGTGTTGGGTCCCGGGCAGTGGATCGTCGTCGAGCGGAAGGAGGGCGGGTTCACCGCCCCCGTGACGCTCTACAACGGCAAGACGATCAACATGGAGAACTACGGGCTGAACCTGGTCTGGATCTACCAGATCATCGGCTTCCTGTTCGGCATGGCGTGGATTCTCTACTGGACGGCGGGCAAGCGGAACCCGGACGGCTCTCCCAAGGGCATTCTGGGCGGGAAGCGCACCGTGACGAACCCGGCGGTGACGCTATCCATTCCGCTGAACGACGACGGGGTGGCCGTGGGGTTGAACACCAAACGGGACCACCGCGTAATCAACATCTTCTTCGTCGCCACCACCATCTTCTTGCTGGTCGGCTGGGTGCACCAAGCGGCGGCCTTCCCGGTGAAGATCCCGCAGCAGGTGGTGCAGTTCGCCCCACCCGCTAGTGCGCAGGATGCGGTACCGAAGCTGGCCGAGGTCGACCCGACCGTGGCCGACTACGAACCTGGCAGCCGGGCGCTGACGATGGAGATGAACGTCAAGAACATCACCGACAGCCCAATCACCTTCGCCAGGTACACCACGTCCACCCTCACCTTCGTCCCGCCGGGCGGTTCGGCGACCGCTCCGGGGGACTACCAGCATCAGGTCCAGGTGTCGCCGTCCGGTGCGATCCAGCCGGGCCAGACGCAGAAGCTGACGTTGAAGATCGACGGCAACTCGTTGGTGGAAGAGCACCTCGTGCCGACGAGTGAGTCGCAGTTGACCATGGCCGGCCTCGTGATCTTCAAGGACGCGACGGGCAGGGAAGCGTCCGTCGAGATCGAGGAACCGCTCCGGCCCCGGTTCAAGGACTGAGCCGTTCGAGAGAGGAAGTCCCACGCGGACGACGGCGTGGCCTACCCCCATCCGTGGGGGTAGGCCATTGCCACAGGGGTACAATCAGGTATTGATTGG
>DASZKM010000122.1:0-6052 GCA_035947055.1 Actinomycetota bacterium | reverse complement strand
TCCGGGTCAGCCTGGACCCCGAGAGCGGGGACATGCGGGCATGGCTCCAGACCCTCGACGAGGAGGGCACGGTCACCGAGGAGAAGGAGCTCGAGCTGACGGCCGAGTTCAAGGGCCGTATCGCGGCGCAGACCGCCAAGCAGGTCATCCTCCAGAAGCTCCACGACCCCGAGCGAGAGATCACCTACGAGGAGTTCTCCGGCCGGGAGGGCGATGTGGTGACGGGCATCGTCCAGCAGACCTCCAGCAAGGCCACGTTCCTGGATCTGGGGAAGGTGGAGGCGCTGTTGCCGTTCCAGGAGAAGGTCCCCGCCGAGTCCTATCGCCAGGGGGAGCGGCTCAAGGTGTACATCATCGAGGTCCGCCGGACCGGAAAGGGCCCCCAGATCATCGTGTCCCGGACCCATCCCGAGCTGCTCAGGAAGCTGTTCGAGATGGAGGTCCCGGAGATCGCGGAGAAGATGGTCGAGATCAAGGCCGTGGCCCGGGAGCCGGGGCACCGATCCAAGGTGGCCGTGTCCTCCAACGAGCCCGGCGTGGATCCCGTCGGTGCGTGCGTCGGCGCCAAGGGGTCGCGGGTCCGGATGGTCGTAAACGAGCTCCGCGGCGAGAAGATCGACGTCGTCGAGTGGTCCGATGATCCGGGCCGGTTCGTCGGCAAGGCCCTGGCCCCCGCCACGGTGAAGGAGGTCCGGATCGACGAGGGCACGCAGACCGCTCTGGTCGTCGTCCCCGACTACCAGCTGTCGCTGGCCATCGGGAAGGAAGGGCAGAATGCGCGCCTCGCGGCCCGGCTGACCGGTTGGAGGATCGACATCAAGAGCGAGGGCCAGGTGGCCGAGGAGGCCGCCGCGGCAAGAACGAAGTCCCCTCCGGCACCCGCCCAGGCTGAGACCCAGGAGCCGGCGGAGGCAGAAACCGAGGGCCCCGCCGGGGCTGAACCACCCGGCCAACCCGCCGCGGCGGAAGAAACTCCCTCCGAGGACGGCGACAGCCCCGTGGCGGAGCCGGCCGCGGAAGCGGAAGAGGAGCAGCCCACTCCCGAGGAGGCGCCCTCGGGCGAGCCGGCGCCCGAGACGCTGGCCGCCGCACCACCCGCCGAGTCCGGAGAGGCAGAAGGATCCGAGGCCTGACCCCCGCCGTACCGGAGCGCTCGTGCGCGGCCTGTCGAACCCGGCGTCCCAAGGCTCAGCTGATGCGGGTCGTGCGGTCGCCGGGCGGGCACGTGGCGGCGGATCCGGGCGGGAAGGCGCCGGGCCGGGGCGCGTACGTCTGCCGCGATGCCTCGTGCATCCGGACCGCCGTTCGCAAGGGCGGCCTGGCCCGGGCGCTGGGTGCGACGCTCGGAAACGACGATTTGGCTAGGCTAGGTGCAGCGATGGAACGGGAGATCGCATGAGGATCCACGAGCTGGCCAAGGAGCTCGACACCAAGAGCAAGGACCTGGTCCAGGCCCTGGAGGAGATGGGTTACGCGGGCCTGACCGCCTCGTCCAGCGTGCCCGAGGAAGCCGTGCCCCGGCTCCGGGCTTCGGGTGGAAAGGCCGTCCCCGCCAGCAAGCCGGTGGTGGTCACCGAGGAGCCGTTGCCCCCGAAGCGGCGGACGCCGCGTCCGAAGAAGGCCGCCGCGGCGACGACGGACGCAGAGTCCTCGGGCGGCGATGGCCAGACGGCGACGGCAACCGTCGAGGCTCCGGTGGAAGCACCGACCGAGATACCGGAAGCTCCGGCCCGTCCGACGGTCAAGGTTCCTCGCGGCGCGACGGTGAAGGACCTCGGCGAGAAGCTCGGCGTTCAGCCCACGGAGCTCATCAAGAAGCTCTTCGAGGCCGGCGACATGGTGACCATCACCCAATCGCTGTCCGACGAGGCCGTGACGATGCTGGCCAACGAGCACGGGTTCGAACCCGAACTGGTGGCGCCGGCGGAGGAAGAGGAAGAGATCGAGGAAGAGGAGGAGGTCGATCCGGCCCGGCTCCGGCCTCGTCCTCCGGTGGTCACCGTGATGGGCCACGTCGACCACGGCAAGACCCTTCTCCTCGATGCGATCCGCCAGACCGACGTCATCGCCGGCGAAGCGGGCGGGATCACCCAGCACATCGGGGCCTATCAGGTCCACCAGAACGGACAGGTGGTGACGTTCATCGACACCCCCGGCCACGAGGCGTTCACCGCCATGCGGGCCCGCGGTGCGCAGGTCACCGACATCGCCGTACTGGTGGTGGCGGCGGACGACGGGGTCATGCCCCAGACGGTGGAGGCCATCGACCACGCTCGGGCGGCGGACGTTCCCATCGTGGTAGCCGTCAACAAGGTCGACAAGCCCGAGGCGGACCCGGTCCGTGTTCGCCAGCAGCTCGCCGAGCAGGGCATCCAGACCTCCGAGTGGGGCGGTGACTTCGAGTTCGTCGACGTATCCGCGAAGACGGGGCAGAACCTGGACAAGCTCCTGGAGACCATCCTGGTGGTCGCCGAGCTGCAGGAGCTGAAAGCCGATCCCGATGGGTTCCCCCGGGGGGTGGCCATCGAGGCCCACCTGGACAAGGGCAGGGGAGCCGTGGCGACCGTGCTGGTCCAACGCGGAACGCTTCGAGTCGGCGACGCCATCGTGTGCGGGACGGCGTTCGGCCGGGTCCGGGCCATGCTCGACGAGCACGGCAAGACCCTGGAGGAAGCCCCGCCGGGCCGCCCCGTGCAGGTCATCGGGTGGTCCCGCGTGCCGGATGCAGGCGACGACTTCCGGGTCGTGGAGGACGAGAAGGACGCCCGGCACATCGCCCAGGAGCGCGAGGCCCGCGAGCGGGCCGCCGAGCTGGTGGCCGCCAAGCCGCCCATCCGCCTGGAGGATGTCCTGGCCGCCGCCCGGGAAGGCGAAGCCACCGAGCTGAACCTGGTCATCAAGGCCGACGCGCAGGGATCGATCGAGGCGCTGGCCGAGGCACTGGAGAAGCTGTCCACCGGCGAGGTCAAGGTCCGCATCCTCCGACGGGGTGTCGGTGCGGTGGCGGAGAGCGACGTCACTCTGGCCCAGGCATCCCAGGCCGTGGTGGTGGGGTTCAACGTCCGCCCCGATCCCAACGCCCGGGAGCTGGCGGAGCGGGAGGGCGTCGACGTTCGCCTGTATCGAGTCATCTACCAGGCCGTCGATGACATCAAGCAGGCCCTGTCCGGTCTCCTGGCCCCCGAGGAGCGGGAGGCGGAGCTGGGCCGGGCCCAGGTCCGAGCCACGTTCCGGGTTCCCCGGTTGGGGATGGTGGCCGGCTGCTACGTGGAGAAGGGGACGCTGACCCGCGGGGCCCGGGCCCGCCTGGTTCGCGACGGAGCGGTCGTCTACGAGGGCCGGATCGCTTCGCTGCGGCGGTTCAAGGATGACGTTCGTGAGGTGGCGGAGGGCTTCGAGTGCGGAGCGGGGCTGGAGAACTTCCAGGACGTCAAGGAAGGCGACGTCATCGAGGCGTTCGAGATCCGCGAGGTGGCCCGCTCCCTCTAGCTGGAGCCCGACATGCTGGCAGCGTTGTCGTCGTTCGACCTGCGCATCCCGGGGTGCACGTCGCTGAAGGAGAAGCGCCACGTGGTCAAGTCGCTGACGCAGGGCCTGCGGTCGAAGTTCAACGTGGCCGTGGCCGAGGTCGACCACCACGACCAGTGGCAGCGCAGCACGCTGGGGGTATCCGCCGTGTCGGCCCAGGGCTTCCAGCTCCGAAAGGTGATGCACGAGATCGAGAAGTTCGTGGCCCGGCAGCCTGCGGTCGAACTCCTCCACCACGAGATGACGCTTCACTCGCAGGAGGACTGAGCAGCGATGCCCCAGGGAAAGCGACCGAGCCGGGTCTCCGAAGAGTTCCGTGAGGTGCTGGCCGAGGAGATCCCCAAGCTCAAGGATCCTCGCGTCGGCTTCGTCACGATCACCGGGGTCCGGGTCACGCCCGATCTCCGCCACGCAGTGGTGCTGTACTCGGCTCTCGGTGACGAGGCGGCCCGGCGGGCCACACGGGCCGGACTGCGTTCGGCGGCCGGACATCTCCGGTCGGTGATCGGGCACGAGGTTCGGTTGAAGTTCCTGCCGGACCTGGAGTTCGAGGAGGACAACACGCCCGAGCAGGCCCAGCGGGTGGAAGAGCTGTTGCGGGAGGCCAGGAAGCGCGAATGACTGATCCACTCGACGACGCGGCACGGGTCCTCACGGACGCCGGCGACGTCACGCTGGTCTGCCACGTGAACCCCGACGCGGACGCGCTGGGGTCGATGCTCGGCCTGGCCAACTACCTGGCCGGGCGCGGGGTGAAGGTGGCCGCCGCGGTGCCGAACCCCCCGGGCGACCTGCCCCGGTGGGCGGAGGTGCTGCCCGGGCTGAAGCACCTCGTTCCTCCGGGGGAAGTTCCCGCGAAGCCGAAGATCCTCGTCACGCTGGACGCCGCCGACATCCGGCGGCTCGACGGGTTGGGGCACCTCGTGGACCGATCGGAGACGGTGGTGTGCATCGACCACCACCGGACGAACCCGGGATTCGGAACGGTCAACCTCATCGACGCGAATGCCAGCGCCACCGCGGAGATCGTGTTCCGGCTCATCGAGCGGATGGGCGGGCAGCTCGACGCGGACGTCGCGGCGTGTCTGTACGCGGGCCTGGTGTCCGACACCGGGCGGTTCCAGTACGAGTCGGCTTCGCCCGAGGTGCTCCGCATCGCCGCGCGACTGCGTGAGCTGCCGTTCGACCACGTCCGCCTGGCCCTGGCCCTGTACGCAGACGCCAGCGTTCCGTACCTCCGCCTGCTGGGCATGATCCTGGGGCGCGTCCGTCACGTACCCGAGGCCAACCTGGTGTGGGTCTCGGTGACCCGCGCGGACCTCGAGGCGGCGGGGGTTCCGATCCAGGAGACCGATGAGCTCATCGACATCCTGCGCACCGCGCGAGAGGCGGACGTGGCGGCGGTCCTGAAGGAGCAGCGGGACGGGAAGTTCAAGGTGTCGCTGCGCTCCCGGGGAGACACCGACGTCGCCGCGATCGCCGAGGCCTTCGATGGGGGCGGCCACCGGCTGGCCGCGGGCTACACGGCTTCGGCGTCTCTGGATGACTCGGTCCGCGTCCTCGTCGACGCGCTCGTGGCGGCCAGCCCCGCCACGGCGGCGCCGTAGTTGGTGCCACCAGCGGAGGATCCCGTCGCGCGAACGCCGGCCCCCGGTCCGCACGTCGCCGACGGGCTCCTGCTGATCGACAAGCCGGCGGGGATCACATCTCACGACGCGATCGACGAGGTCCGGCGCGCTCTGGGTGTGCGAAAGGTGGGGCACGCCGGGACCCTCGATCCGATGGCCACCGGACTCTTGGTGATGGGTGTGGGACGGGCCACCCGGCTGCTCCGGTTCCTGTCCGACCTCCCCAAGGAATACGAGGGGACCGGAGAGCTGGGGACCGAGACCGACACGCTGGATGCCATGGGGATCGTCAAGCGGAGCGTCCCGGTGGACCTGACCGATGATCAGCTTCGGGAGGCCATGCAGCAGCTGGTGGGGGAGATCTGGCAGCGGCCCCCGGCGTTCTCGGCCGTGAAGGTGGGGGGCCGGCGGCTCCATCGTCTGGCCAGGGAGGGACGGGCGGTCGAAGGACGGCCGAGGCAGGTGATGGTCGAGGCGTTCGAACTCCTCGGTCGCGAAGGATCCACGTTCGACTTCCGAGTGGTGTGTTCCTCGGGAACGTACGTCCGCTCCCTGGTGGCCGAGGTGGGGCAGCGTGTTGGAACGGGCGCGCATCTCTCTCGCCTGGTGCGGACCAGGATCGGCCCGTTCCACGTCGGCCAGGCCACCTCACCCGCCCAGCCGGGAGCACCCCTTCCGCTGGAGCGGGCCGTGGCTCACCTTCCCCGGTTGGACCTCGATGAGGAAGAAGCGACCGCCGCTCGCCATGGCCGGCCGTTGGGGCCTCTGGACTCGGACGACCCCCACGCCGCGTTCGATCCCTCCGGCCGCCTGGTCGGCATCTACCGGGACTGCGGCGCGAAGGCCTGTCCCGACGTCGTGGTGCCGGCGTGAGGCGGGTGGCCGCCCTCCTGGTG
>DASZKM010000121.1:0-2945 GCA_035947055.1 Actinomycetota bacterium | reverse complement strand
ACCAGGATCTCCACCCATCCGTCGTGGGAATCCGCCTCGATCCCGATCGGCGCCTCCCCGTGGCTCAGGGCGTTGGCCACGTAGTTGGTGAGGATCTGCTGGAGGTGGTCGGGGTCCGACACGACCCGGAGATCGTTGGGGACGACGATGTCGATGCCGGTTCCGTCATCGCCGAACGTCGACACCACCCGCTCCGCGGCGGTCCGCACGGGGATCGGGGTGGGGCGAACCTCCAGCGCGCCTGCCTCGATCTTCGACATGGTCAGCAGCTCGTCGACCAGCCGCGAAAGCCGCTCCGCTTGCTCGAAGATGATGCTCAGCTGGTACTTCTTCTCGTCATCGCCGAGCTCTTCCCACTTCCGCAGCAGCGTGTTGGTGAACCCCAGCACGGATGTCAGCGGGGTGCGGAACTCGTGGGACGCCACGGCCACGAAGTGGCTCTTCAGCTCGTCGGCCTGGCGTAGCTCTTCGTTCGCCTGCTGCAGCTCGGTGGCGAACCGCTCGAGCTCCTTCTCCGCCCGGCTGCGCTCGGCCAGCTCCTGCTGCAGCTCGGAGTACAGACGGGCGTTCTCCAGCGCCACCGACGCCAGCCGTCCCAGCCTGGTCAGCAGGTCGAGGTCCTCGGGTGAGAACGCCCGTCCTTCCTGGAGGTGGACCAGGCCGATGACGCCCACCACTTCCTGTCCCGCACGGAGCGGCAGCGCCGCCGCCGCCCGGATGAACCCGAACTCCGGGCGACGCCCGCTCCACGTCCGGTAGTCGTCGATGGCCAACGGCTCGCCGGTCTCCCACACCCGGCCGGCCAGGCCGTCGCCGCGGCGGAGCCGGTAGCCGACGTACTTACCGAACAGGCCGGTTCCCACCCGGACGACCAGCTCGTCGGTGGACTCGTCGGCCACGTACAGATACGCGTGGGTGGTCCCCATCAGCCCGGCGGCCCGGGTCAGGATGACCTCCAGGAGGCTGGTGGGCTCCAGCCGCCGGATGAGGTCCAGCGTGGTCTCCTGCAGCGCGCCGAGCTCGCGGGCCTGACGGGCCATCTGTGCCCTGGCCTGCTCGGCGGAAGCCAGGGCCTGTCCGGCTTCCTCCTCCGCCCGCTTACGCTGGGTGATGTCCACCAGCTGGGCGATGAGGTAGGCCGGCTCGCCCTTCGAATCGTTGACCACCGACAGGTCGAGCGCGCCCCAGATCTCGGTCCCGTCGGAACGGAAGTACTGGCGTTCGGTCTCGAAGCCGGGATGCCGTCCGGCGATCACGTCCCGGATCTGGGCCTCCTGGCTGAGGACCTCATCGGGTGGCGTGACATCTCGCCAGGTGACGGAGAGAAGCTCGTCGGGGGACCGGCCGAGGAGATCGCACAGCGCCTCGTTGACCAGCAGGAACCGTCCCTCGAGCGTCAGCAGCGCCATCCCGATCGGAGCGTTCTCGAACGCGATCCGGAAGCGGGTCTCGGCCTCCTGCAGCGCATCGTGGGCGGTCGCGCGCGCACGTTCGTCGCGTGTCACGGTGTGGTCTCCGGCCTCGGGGCTACCTTATCCCAGGCGATTCGTCCCGGAGGTACAGTTCGTACCGGTGTCGAACCTTGTAGAGAGATCTTCCCCATGAAGTACCGATGAGCAGGCACGGAATGCTCGGTCGCGTCCGTGAGGAGCGGCGGGTGCGGCGCGACTTCAACGAGCTCATGGCGGGGAGCGGCCTGGCCGTTCCCGACATCGCGTTGCGGGGCACCGACCAGCCCAAGCCGCCCCTGTGGCGGCGGGGCTGGAAGTGGTGGCTTTCCCGAAGCACGATCGCGGTGGCCGCCATGGTCGCCCTCCTGCTGGCAGTTGGTTTCCTGGCGCCGCTCCCGTACGACCCGCCGGCCCCGCTGCAGACCGCGTTCGTGTTCGACCGCGAAGGCCGGCTGATCGCCAAGGTCACCGCGGAGGAGCGGCGCACGGTGGTCCCCTTCCGGCGGATCCCCGAGCACGTGCGGCAGGCGTTCATCGCCGCCGAGGACGAGCGGTTCTACCACCACATGGGTGTGGACCCGATCGCGATCGTCCGGGCGGCGTGGGAGGACCTGACCGGAGGCCGGTTCCAGGGCGGCTCGACCATCACCCAGCAGCTGGTCCGCAACACCTCCCAGCCCTACGTGGGAAGGGAGCGGACGTTGTGGCGGAAGATCCGCGAGGCGGTGATGGCCCTCCGGATGGAGCGCCGGTTCTCCAAGAACGAGATCCTGGAGATGTACTTGAACCAGATCTACTTCGGCGAGGGAGCGTATGGGGTCGAGGCCGCGTCGCAGGAGTACTTCGGGACGCACGTGCGGAACCTGGACCTCGCGCAGGCCGCGACGCTGGCCGGGATCGTGGCCGCTCCCTCTCGGTACAACCCGCGCGTCGATATCGATGCGGCGACCGATCGCCGGGACTGGGTGCTGGGGCGGATGGTCACGCTGGGCTACATCGAGCCGTACCAGGCCGGGCCGGCGCGGGCGGAAAGGCTGGAGGTGGCGGAGCCGGAGCCCCAGAAGTCGCGGGCCGCGTACTTCGTCGACTACCTGACCCGTGACGTGCGCCGCCGTCTGGGCGCGGACGTGATGTACCGGGGCGGGCTGCAGATCGAGACCACGCTCGACCTGGAGGTCCAGCGGGCCGCGGAGCAGGCCATCGCCGGGGTGCTGAACCAGCCGGGCGATCCGGATGCGGCGCTGGTGGCCATCGACGTCGACACCGGCGGCATCCTGGCAATGGTCGGCGGCCGCGACTTCCACACCTCGCAGGTGAACCTGGCCACGGGGCAGGGTGGCTCGGGCCGGCAGGCGGGCTCGGCGTTCAAGCCGTTCGTGCTGGCCCGCGCGCTGCAGGAAGGCATCAGCCCGTACGACGTGTACTCGGCGCCGGGATCGATCAGCGTCGACGGCTGGGACGTGAGCAACTTCGGCGGCAGCTCGTACGGCGCGC
>DASZKM010000120.1:0-2209 GCA_035947055.1 Actinomycetota bacterium | reverse complement strand
ATCGGGCCAAAGGAACCGTGGCGCCGGGCGTGCTTCCCCGGGCGGCGGCCAAGGCGACGCCGTCATGAGGCGGACCCTGGTCGCCGCGGGGCTGGCGCTGGCCATCGGCGCGTGGGCTGCCGCCGGCGCCTGGGGAGGTCGTCCGGGAGCCTGGGCGCAGGGGTTCGCCAGCCGAACGGACCAGGCGGAGTTCCTGCCGGGGTTCCGGGCCCAGGGCGAGGTGCTGTATGTGGTGGCCATCGGGAGCGACGCGCGCCCCGGCGTCTGCGAGCCCGTGGAGCGGTGCCTGGGC
This sequence comes from Actinomycetota bacterium, assembly GCA_035947055.1. GTDB lineage: Bacteria > Actinomycetota > UBA4738 > UBA4738 > CALAEC01 > DASZKM01. The sequence goes on along the minus strand of DASZKM010000120.1, from coordinate 1,917 downwards.
GACTCCATCCACCTCATCGGGATCAACGCCAGCCAGCGAGCGGCCAGCATCCTGGGGATCCCCCGCGACTCCTACGTGGACATCCCCGGACACGGGCAGGGCAAGATCAACGACGCGCTGTTCCTCGGCGGCCCCGAGCTGGTGGTCGACACCGTCGAGCAGCTGGCCGGGGTGGAGGTCGACCATCACTTCCTGACGTCGTTCGAGGGATTCCGCCACATGATCGAGGAGATCGGCGGCATCGCGGTCGAGATCCCCTACCCGATGAGCGACGCCTCCTCCGGGGCCGTGTTCCCGGCCGGCCCCGCGGTGCTGGATGGCAAGCAGGCACTGGCCTTCGCCCGGAACCGGAAGGACGTCCCCAACGGCGACTTCAGCCGGACCGAGAATCAGGGGCTGCTGATGCTGGCCGCACTGAGCCAGTTCCGGCGCGAGGTCCGCAAGGATCCCCTTCGGCTATTCACCTGGCTCATCGCCGGCAAGCGCTACATCATCACCGACCTGTCGCTCGTCGAGCTGTTCGACCTGGCCCTGGCCACGATGACCATCAATCCCGAGAAGGTCGTCAACCGGGCCGTGCCCGGGGGGATCGGCCTGGCCGGCGCGGCCAGCATCGTCACGCTGGGCGGGGAAGCCGACGCGGTGTTCGCCGACATCGCCGACGACGGCGTGTTGGAGAGCCCGGGACCGACCGAAGACGCCTAGGACCGCGGGCGGCGGCGGCTCCGCGGGACCAGCACGTGGCCCACGGACGCGGCCAGGTTCTTCCGGACGGCGGGGATGCCCACCAGCATCGCCGCGGTCAGCGCGAGATACGTGATCGCGAAGCCGTACCGGATCGTGGAATCCTCGAACCCGAACTGCCCCAGGAACAGCACCAGCAGGGCCACCGCTTCCCACCGGCTGATCGACAGGTTGGAGATGACGGCCACCGCGAACAGCGACTGGGCGGCGGTGAGGAACACCTCCTCGACCTGACGGTCGTCCATCACCATCGGCGTGTTCAGACCCGCGCCGGCCAGCGAGAACACCAGCGGGAGCGTGCCGACCAGGAGCGTCCACTGGTTGACCTTCGATGAGATGAGCGTTCCCAGGCCGGCCTGGGCCTTCAGCCGCAGCGTGAAGAGGATGGCGATGATCATCTCGGGCGCTTCGGAGGCCAGTGGCGCGACCCACTGGATCAGCAGGAACTTGCTGATGCCGAACTTCTCCCCGATCTCCCGGAGCCCATCGGCGAACGGCTCGGCGACCAGAAGGATGGCCGTCGCCGAGTACAGGAACAGCAGGTGCGTGGTCGAGCGGCGGGCCCGCACGGGAAGCGCGCCGATGGCCGCGGCCGCCCCGATCAGCTCCGGTTCCTCCACCTCCTCGCGCGAGGCCCGGACGATGTAGAAGACGAACAGGGTCGCCAGCACCCCGAGGTCCAGCACCGACAGCTGGCGTCGCAGCGGGATCGTGAACGCCCACAGTGTGGCGATCAGCAGGAAGCCCACGTCGGTGCGTTGCTCGGCCCGCAGACGCACCTCCCGCCGGCGAGTCTTGAAGAAGTACAACAGGACCACGGTGGCCCATCCGATCCCGATCAACAGCCGGTTGGCCCCGGTCATGTTGGCCACCGCCAAGTGCTGATCCTCGCCGGGGACGCCCGTTACGGCGAACTCCTGGCCGGCCCGGAACGCCAGGAACAGGTCCACCGCGTATTCGGGCAGGACCGCGATGAACGCCAGGACCGCAATGGCAAGCGTCTGGGCGATGTCCATCTGGGCCACCTCGGCCGCCCAGGACAGGAGGAACGCGGCGCCCAGGATTCCCGCGCCGAGGAGCGTGGTCTCCACGACGAGCGGGACATGGACCACGTCGAACCGCACGGCCATGCCCGGGACCGGAGCGACGACGGCCAGGATCAGCGACGGGCGA
>DASZKM010000119.1:0-2395 GCA_035947055.1 Actinomycetota bacterium | reverse complement strand
GAGGGCCCGGCGCGCGCTTCTTCTCTACGGAACGGCCGCCACCGCCTACGCCCTGGACCGGGTCACGAAGGTCCTGGCCGAACGGTTCCTGGCCGGCGGTCCGCCGATCGAGCTGATCCCCGGAGTCGTGCAGCTCCGGTTCACGACCAATCCGGGAGGGGCGTTCGGGCTGTTCGGCGGATTCGGTTGGCTGTTCGTGGCCATCGGTGTGGTGGTGGCTGCCGTCGTGCTGCTCGCGTCACGGAACCTGCCCTCGTGGACCTCGGCCATCGGACTCGGCCTGGTGCTCGGCGGCGCGCTGGGGAACCTCACCGACCGCTTCATCCGGGGTCCCGGGTTCTCGGGTGAGGTGATCGATTTCATCGACTTCCACATCTGGCCCGTGTTCAACCTGGCGGACTCGGCCATCGTGGTCGGCGCCGGCGTGCTCCTCATCGCCAGCATCCGGCGGGACCGTATCGGCACCACCGACCGACCGTGACCCGGTTCCGAGGACGGGCAACGCCCGGCCGCCTCGACGCGGTGCTGGCCGCGCTGGCCGGCCTGCCTCGAGCGGAGGTGCAACGGGCCATCACCGACGGGATGGTCACCGTCGATGGACGGTCGCGGCCCAAGTCGTTCCGGTTGCAGGGCGGAGAGGAGATCGAGGCAGAGTTCGGTCGCGATCTTCCCGCAGAGCCGGGCGGGATCCCGGTCCGATACGAGGATCAGCACCTGGCGGTGGTGGCCAAGCCTGCGGGGATGGTCACCCATCCCACGCCCGCCCGCCGAACCGGCACCCTGGTCAACCGGCTGCTGGGAATGGGCATGGCGCTGTCGCGCGGCACGGAGGAGGACCGCCCGGGGATCGTCCACCGATTGGATGCCGGAACCTCGGGTCTGCTGATCGTGGCCAAGGACGACGAGGCCCATCGGGCGCTCACGGCGATGCTGGCCGAGCGGCGCATCGCTCGCACGTACCTGGCGCTGGTTCGAGGCCACGTCACCCCAGATCGATTCACGATCGAAGCGCCGTTGGGTCGCCGGGGCGCGCGCGTGGCGGTCCGCCGCATCGCCGGCGTTCCTGCAGCGACCGACATCGAGGTGCGCCGCCGTCTCCACGATGCCACGTTGGTGGAGGCGCGCCCCCGCACCGGACGCACGCACCAGATCCGCGTGCACCTGTCGTCGATGGGCCATCCGATCATTGGCGACCGTTCGTACGGCGGCGGTGGTGACGGCGCGCGGCGGGTAGGACTCTCCCGGCCGTTCCTGCACTCGTGGCGTCTGGCGTTCGACCATCCGATGACCGGACATCGCATCGAGATCGAGGAGCCGTTGCCGGATGAGCTCACTACGGCCCTCAAGCAAACCGAGGTCGGGCGATCGGCCCACCGAGAACGCTGATTCGCGTCGGCCGGAATCCCCAACTTTGAAATTAGTCCTTCCCAGGCCGCATCTCCCCGTTTAGCGTGGCGCCTGTAGTGACAAAACCCGTGAAATCGGTGTGGGGGCGCACGGACGCGGGAGAAGGGAATGAGTGCTATCCAGGTCACTCTGTTCCACCAGGATGCAGAGACCGAGCTCGAGTCGGTCTGGCAGGACTTCAAGCACGCCCAGTCGCCGGAAGCGAAAGACCGGCTGATCCTGCACTACGCCCCGTTGGTGAAGTACGTGGCCGGACGGCTGGGAGCCGGACTTCCTCCGTCGGTTGAGCAAGGCGATCTGATCAGCGCCGGTGTCTTCGGTCTCATCGATGCGCTCGACAAGTACGACCTGTCGCGCGGCGTGAAGTTCGAGGCCTACGCCATCTCCCGCATCCGAGGCGCGATCCTCGACGAGCTGCGGAAGACGGACTGGGTGCCGCGGCACGTTCGTTCCAAGGCCCGGCGGGTCGAGGACGCGCAGGGAGCGCTGCAGGCCCGGCTGGGACGCCGCCCCACCGACGGCGAGATGGCCCGGCACCTCCACGTCACCGCGGAGGAGCTGCGCGACACGCTGTCCCAGGTTTCGCGGATGTCGGTCCTGTCGCTGGAAGCCGCGCCCGGCGAGCCGGGAACCGGTCGATCGCTGCTCGAGGCCCTCCCCGCTGGTCCGGGAGCCGATCCCGCATCCGACGAGGGGATGACGATGTTGGGTTCGGCCATCGAGGCGCTGACGAAGCGAGAACGCACGGTCATCGGGCTCTATTACTTCGAGGGCCTCACGTTGGCGGAGATCGGAGATGTCCTCGGCGTCACCGAGTCCCGGGTGTGCCAGATCCACACACAGGCCGTCGGCCGGCTCCGGGAGTCGCTGATCGACGCGCCGGAAGTCGTGCCGTCGGACGCCGTGGCTCGGCCCGCGTGATCGCTTCCCGCTAGCGGCGGGCCCGGTCCCGGGCTGTCTCGCGCAGGTACAGGGCTTTGGTCATCCG
>DASZKM010000118.1:0-2584 GCA_035947055.1 Actinomycetota bacterium | reverse complement strand
GCCGACGGAGCGGGGGAACTGATCGAAGACGTTCCCGACGTGAAGGGAAAGGCGGACGACCTGACCCAGGGTACGGGCCAGGTCGTCAACGACCTTCTCGGTTAGGACGTTCTAGGCCGGCGCTTCCGGCGCGTTCCGCTTCGCTTCCTGGATCCGCTCACCGAGCTCCGACAGGTCCTGTGAGCTCAGCGCTTCGTTCACCTTGGGGAACATCTCGTTCTCTTCTTCCTCGACGTGGTGGCGAACGTCGGTGATGAGCTGCTTCATCGTCGTGTCGAACTGGCCGTCGTCCGGCTCAAGAGTCGAGAGCTGCTTGAGCAGCTGCTTGGCCTCGGCGTGCTCCTGCAGCGCCTCCTTGACCATCTCCGGGCCCTCGCCGCGGGCCTCTCGGGTGGCCGGATAGAACACGACCTCCTCCACATGCGCGTGGATGGAGAGCTCCTTCACGATCCGGTCCCGGATCTCACGCTTCTCCTGGTTCGCGTCCGGACCGGCTTCCTCGAACCGCGAGAACAGCTTCTCGACCGTCTGATGGTCGTCCTTCAACAGCTGGATGGCACCAGCCATGCGGGCCTCCCTTCGGGTATGGGACAAGCGAGGTTCTTCCCGAGTGGCGGTGGCGCTAAACGGAGGCTCCTCTTGCATCGACCTCGCCTGCTGGCTCTTTCGGTACGAGGCCTGGCGAAGCACGTTGAAGGCACCGGCTGGCTCCAGGTCGACCGTCGTGTTCCAGGGGTTGAACCGGAGCGTCCGGGCCACGGCGTCGTCGCATCTTGCGGTCAGCGTCAGCGAACCGATCTCTTCCCAGGCTCCGACGATGCCCGCCGCCAGGAGGCGGAACGACAGCGCCCCCGCCTCGGCCGCCCGGTCGAGACCGTCGAAGCCGTCCGGCCACCGGTGGAGGGGCGGATCGGCCCGAGCCCCGAGCAGGAGCAGTCTGCCTTCGGCACGGAACGGCAGCGCGGTCGAGAAGGTGCAGCGGAAGAAGCTCCGCGCGGGAAAGAGGAACGTCCGCATCCCGGGAAGGCTCGATGAGCTGGCCAGGAGCACGTCCTGATCTCCGCCGTTGGCCGCCGCTCCGGGGAGCTTGATGGCCAGTCCCAGGACGTCGGGCAAGGGCTCGGGGAGGCCCGCCCCTCGGGACAGACGGACGATGGCCTCTCGGGGCCAGTCGTCTCCGCGGGCCAGCGGTCCGTCCTCGTTCTTCGGCTGGAAGGTCGCGGTGTAGGCGCGGCCGTGGGGATGGAAGATCCGCTTCCCTCGGAGGGCAGAGAGCGCCGCGAACAGCCCCGCCGACAGGCCGGTCAGCGGGAGCGCCGCTCGTTCCCACAGCGAGGCCGCTCGGCCCGGGGACGGCTGTGGCGTCACCTCACGTCGCTGAGGCACTCGAAGTTCCCTCGCGCCGGAGGATGGGCCCCGGCCACCCCAGCCGCGCGTCGACGCCCTCGGAGAAATGGACCATGGCCGGGTCGCCGAGGGGCGGGAGCCCATCGACCTTGGTGACCGTCTGCTCGAGCCGGTTGATGGTCGCGCGTCGGAACACCCACCGAGGATGCTCGGTGAGGATCGCCGTACGGACGGAAGGAACCCCGCCGTAGAGCACCCACCGCGCGGTCACGAAGTGCTCGAGCGGACTGACCTCGGTCTCCGGGACGGGCTGACCCAGCCCCAGATCCAGGTCCAGCGTGCCCGCGCCGGGGGCGCGTCGGCGGACCCGGTATCTGGCACTGTCGGCTGCCCGGGACACCTCCATGTCGGCCCACCAGTACGGCAGAGCGAAGCCGAACCGGCCGAGCACCGCGGCCTGCAGCGGGTCGATGTCCAGCGAGACCATCCAGATGCCCCGCCGCCCGTCCGAGCCCCGGACGTAGATCCGGATGTGCGATTCAAGCGCCGAGACCAGCCCCGGCACGTGAGGGAGTCCGGCCATGCGCATCCGGTCGATGCGGAATGAGATGAGGCTCACCCAGGCCCGGCCCTCGAACGTGTCCACCTCGAACGACCGCGGGATGTGGCGGCGTACCGCGGCAGCGTCCACCGGCCAGTGAAGGAACGAGCAGTCCCGCCAGGCCTGGTACAGCATGGGCCGGGCCAGCCTGACCGGCGGCTCGGGATCGCTCCACGGGTCCGAGCCGGACCCACGGCGGGGGGGATGTTCGGTCATCGTGGCCACAGGCCATCGTTTCCCGCGCCGGAGGGCCCCTAACCAGGCACGATGGGCGCAGGCAGGATTCAGCCGGGCCGGCGGCGAATCTAGTCATGCAAGACCGAATACGACTGCCCAAATGCCCAAAAAGGAGCCCGCATGCCTGTGCTCAGGAAGCTCGTCGTAGCGGCGACCGGATTGGCCCTGGCCCTCTCGGCCGCCCCCGTGCCCGCCTCCCCCATCGAGATCTCGGGCCCCGGGCCCGGCCACTTCACCAGCGACAACGTCCAGTGGGTGTCGGTGAACCCCCGCCACACCGGCTCCTCGGGGGGGCGCCTGCACGAGGGGTTCTTCTACGTGACCGACCCGCGGGGCGTGTACATCTACGACGTTGCCAACCCGGCGTCGCCGGTCCTGAAGGGTTCCCTCACCGTGTTC
>DASZKM010000117.1:0-3054 GCA_035947055.1 Actinomycetota bacterium | reverse complement strand
GCCCCCTAGGTGGTTCTGGGGACGCCGGACCCGCTGGAGCACGTCCCCCAGGGGCCGGTACCCGCGTCCCGGGGCGGTGACCGGCTCCTCGACCTGGTGCGGGTGGTGGCCCGCCTCCGGACTCCGGACGGGTGCCCCTGGGACCGGGCCCAGACCCACCGAAGCCTTCGGCGCCACCTCCTCGACGAGACGTACGAGCTGCTGGACGCCATCGAGGACGGCGACCCGGAGCGGTTGAAGGAGGAGCTCGGCGACGTGCTCCTCCAGGCCGTGTTCCACGCCCAGATGGCCGCCGACGAGACCGCGTTCGACATCGACGACGTTGCGGAGTCCGTGGTCGAGAAGCTGATCCGCCGCCACCCGCACGTGTTCGCCTCGGCCACGGCCGATACCCCCGAAGAGGTGTACGCGAACTGGGAGCGGATCAAGGCCGGCGAGCGAGGTGGCGGAACGTTCTCCGAGATCCCATCGGCGCTTCCCGCGCTGCTGGCGGCTCAGAAGGTGCAGCGCCGCGCGGCCGGCCGAGGCTTCGACTGGGCCGAGCTGGCGGGCGCCGTGGAAAAGGTCCGTGAGGAGCTGGCCGAGCTGGAAGAGGCGGCCAAGGCCGTGGACATCGCCCAGAACGAGGGCGCCGCCAAGGACGCGCTTGAAGAGGAGGTCGGCGACGTGCTGTTCGCCACGGCCGCGCTGGCCCGCAAGCTGGGCGTGGACGCCGAGAGCGCGGTCCGGGGGGTGGTTCGCAAGTTCGTCGATCGGTTCGAACGGATGGACGAGCGGGCCCGGGCCGACGGCGTGCGGCTGGAAGACCTCGACGAGGGAGAGCTTCTCCGCAGGTTCCGCGAAGCGAAGTAAGGGTCCCGCACAGATCTGCTGCCTACAATCGAGGTCTCATGTCCCTCATCCAGCGCATCAGCGCCCGAGAGATCCTCGACTCTCGCGGTAACCCGACGGTCGAGGTCGAGGTGGTCCTCGACGACGGCTCCGTAGGCGTGGCGGGTGTCCCCTCCGGGGCGTCCACCGGCCGGCACGAGGCCGTGGAGCTCCGTGACGGGGACCCGAAGCGGTTCGGCGGCAACGGCGTTCTCAACGCCTGCCGCAACGTCGAGGAGATCATCGCGCCGGAGCTGAACGGCATGTCTGCCCTGGATCAACGGGCCATCGACCGAGTGATGGTCGATCTGGATGGCACGCTGGACAAGTCGCGCCTGGGAGCCAACGCGATCCTCGGTGTGTCCCTGGCCAGCGCGCACGCCGCCGCGGCCTCGCTGAACCTCCCTCTGTATCGCTACCTCGGCGGTCCGTCGGCACACTTGCTCCCGGTCCCACTGCTGAACGTCATCAATGGTGGAGCGCATGCCGACAACGCCCTCGACGTGCAGGAGTTCATGCTCGCCCCGGTGGGGGCTGCGTCGTTCGCCGAAGCCATCCGGTGGGGCTCCGAGTGCTTCCATGCGCTGAAGGCGCGGCTCCGCCAGGACGGTCTCAGCACGGGGGTGGGGGACGAGGGCGGGTTCGCCCCGGACCTCCCCGGCGCCTCGGGGGCGTGCGAGACGCTGGTCCGGGCCGTCGAGGACGCGGGTCTGGTCGCCGGTGACGAGGTCGCGCTGGCCCTCGACGTGGCGGCCACCGAGCTCCATGACAACGGCACGTACCGACTGGAAGACTCGGACCATGGGGCGGAGCAACTGATCGCGTACTACGAGCGGCTCCTGGGCTCCTTCCCCATCGTGTCGATCGAGGATCCGCTTGCCGAAGACGACTGGGACGGCTGGCGGGCGATCACCGAGGCGCTCGGTGGACGCGTCCAGCTGGTGGGCGACGATCTGTTCGTGACCAACGCCGATCGCCTGGCCCGCGGGACGCGGGAGCGGGCGGCCACCGCAGTGCTGATCAAGCCGAACCAGGCGGGGACTCTCAGCGAAACCTTGGAGGTCGTGGCCCAGGCCACCGAGGCCGGATTCGGACGGATGATCTCCCACCGCTCGGGGGAGACCGAGGACGCCACCATCGCCGACCTCGCCGTGGCTACCGGAGCCGGACAGATGAAGTCTGGGGCCCCGTCCCGGGGTGAGCGGACCGCCAAGTACAACCGGCTGCTTCGGATCGAGGAGGAGCTGGGAGAGGCTGCGCGGTTCGCCGGGCGGCAGCCGTTCCGCAGGCCTGCGGCATGAGCCAGGCCACCGTGAGCCGCTCCGCCGTCCGTCTGACGCCTCGCGCCGCCGGGCTCGTCGCGATCCTTCTCCTTCTCGTGGTGGCCTCCGCCGGCGTGGTCCGCGAGTACTGGTCCCAGCGGACCGAGATCGACAAGCTCGAGCAGCAGGTCGACGCGCTGGAGGCCGATCGCGTTCGTCTGGAGCAGCGGATCGAGGACCTGAAGGATCCCGCGAAGCTGGAGCGGCTGGCCCGGGTGTGCCTGGGGATGGTCCGGCCGGGCGAGATCGCGTTCGTGGTTCCCGGCAAGCCTCCGCCGGAGTGCTAGCCACTCGCGTTTGCGGGTATTGACGCTTTCCGAGCGCGGGTGACATAGTGGCCCGAAGGAAGGAGGATCGATCGCAGATCTAGAAATCGGGGCGGTCGTTGAAGGGACCGTCCAGCGCATTACCCCCTACGGGGCGTTCGTTCAGCTCGACGCCGGGCCCGTCGGCCTCGTCCACGTCTCCCAGATCGACCGGAATTACGTCAAGGACGTCCGCGAGCACCTTCGGGAGAACGACCGCGTCCAGGCCAAGGTGGTGTCCATCAAGGAGGACGGCAAGATCGACCTGTCGATCAAGGCCCTCCAGGACCCGCCGGATCGTCCGATGAGACGCGGACGCGACCCCGAGTTCGAGCAGAAGCTCCGCAAGTTCATGCGGCAGAGCGAGGAGCGTCAGGTGGACTTCCGGCGCTCCATCGAGCACAAGCGCCGCTAGTGACGCGCCTCCCAGGCGCCCGGCCTTAGTCGCGCCGCGTGGCGGAGCTGCGGGGATCCGACCTCGCACAGGTCACCGAGCAGCTCGGCCGTGAGCCGCTCACACCGTTCTCCGTCGTGGCCCGGTGCGGAGCCGGCCATCC
>DASZKM010000116.1:0-7131 GCA_035947055.1 Actinomycetota bacterium | reverse complement strand
CCAGCCCGACCAGGAGGAGCGGCACCACCGGAACATCGGGGGCGGTGAGGGCCACCGTCCCCAGCAGGATGCCAAGGAACAGGACGCCCGCGACACCGTAGTTGATGGCCATGGCGCCGAGGAAGGCTCCTTCGCCGGCGTCAAGGACCAGGCCGCACCGGGGGCAGCGGTCCCGCATCCGGAACCAGCGCACGAACAGCTTTCCCTGACCGCACCACGGGCAACGCCGGGTCAACCCCCGGAGGAGCGCCAGTCCATGTCCCGGTGCCGCATCGGCAGCCACAGGAAATCAGTTACCCCGCCGACGCTCGTTGCTCACCGTCGTCCCGCCGCTCCAGCACGAACATGCGGAACTCCCGGTCGGTCATGGTCCGATACATCTTCCATCCCGGCCACAGCTCGACGAGCCGGGGCCAGTACAGCCGGAACTCCTCCGGCGTGGCCCGGCGGGCCGCGACCTCGAAGGACCCGTCGCCGATCTGCACCGAGGCCCTGGGTGTCGCGGCAAGGTTGTAGGACCAGCCGGGATGCTTCCGGTTCCCGTAGTTGGAGGCCACCACGACGTAGCGACCGTCGTCCTCCAGGTACAGGACCGGCGTGGCGTGTCGCTTGCCTGTCTTCCGCCCCGTGGTGGTCAGGACCATCCCTGGAATTGCCCGGGGGAGAAGGCTACGGCGCCCCCGGCTCAGCCTGAGAACCAGCTTGTCCAAAGGAGTGAAGATGTGTCGGAGCGCGTACACACCGGGCCGCCGGGCCGTGAGCCACTGCGCCGCCCGGTGATACGCCGTGCCCCGACGAGCTCCCGTCATGACCGAATCGTAGCGGTGGCCGCGGTCCGGCATTTCCTCTAAGAAGGGGCGATGGCTGCGGCACGGGTCCTGATCCTGGGAGGCGGCTTCGGGGGGCTGAGCACCGCCCACACCCTCCGGGCGAGAGCGGGCGACGCGGTCGAGGTGACGGTCGTGGACCGCGCTCCCACGTTCATGATGGGCCTTCGCAAGCTGTGGTTCCTCGACGGACGAACCACGAGAGGCCAGGGCGAGCGCCCCCGCTCCGGACTGGACCGCGCGGGCATCACGTTCCGGCAGGGGTCCGTCGAGGGGATCAACCCGGCCCGCCGTGAAGTCCGCGTGGACGGCGACGCGATGCCGTTCGACTTCCTGGTTGTGGCCCTGGGTGCGCAGTCTCGGCCAGACCTGGTCCCGGGAGATGGCGAGCGGAATCCCAACCTGTACTCGGTCGACGGCGCGGAGGAAGCCGGGCGCCGACTGGCCGAGCTTGACCGGGGGCGCGCCGTCGTGCTCGTGGCGGGCGTTCCCTACAAGTGTCCGCCTGCCGCGTACGAGGCCGCATTCCTGATCGACGACGTCCTCCAACGAAGCAAGCGGCGCGACCGCGTGGCCATCGACGTCCTGACCCCGCAGCCGATGTCCATCCCCGCCGCGGGACCGGTGGCCTGCGCCCACATCGAGGGCCGCCTGGGGACCCGCAACATCGGCTTCCGACCGAACGCGAAGCTGGAAGGAGTGGAGCCCGGCCGAGCCGTCCTGGCCGGGGGAGAGGCCGTGGAGGCCGACCTGCTCATGGTGGTCCCCCCGCATCGGCCGCCGGAGGTGGTGACCGACGCCGGGCTGGCCACGGACGGAGGTTGGGTTGCTGTCGACCCTCGAACCCTTGCCACCGAGCACGACGGCGTGTTCGCCATCGGCGACGTAGTGGAGATGCAGACCGGGGCCGGACTGCCATTCCCCAAAGCGGGAATCTTCGCCGAGCGACATGGGGAGGTCGTCGGCAAGAACATCGCTGCCGCCGTGGCCGGGAGTCCGGAGGAGGCCACCTTCGACGGGGTCGGCCTGTGCTTCCTGGAGATCGGCGGTGGGCAGGCCTCCTTCGTCAGCGGGGACTTCCTGGCCTCACCGCCTCAGGTGACGATCGCCGATCCGTCCCCCGAACACCTGGAGTCGAAGATCGCGTTCGAACGAGAGCGGCTGGATCGCTGGCTCCCCGAACCGGAATAACGTCGCTCATCCCGGGAAAATCAAGGTGTGGGAGGTGACGTTGGCATGGCCACGACCAGACAGCGACAGGCCGCCAAGCGCAATATCAAGAGCGCCCAGCGCGCGGCCAGGAAGAAGAAGACCATCACCAAGCTGCCGAAGAGCGTGCGCCGAGACCTCAGCCGGCAAGCGGCCAAGAGCCGGAGCCGAGGAGGACGCGCGGGACGCGCCCTGGAGGATCGGAATCGTCAGCAGCTGTACGAGGTGGCCAAGCGCAAGGGGATCCCCGGCCGGTCGAGCATGGGCAAGTGGGATCTGATCGAGGCGATCCGCAAGGCCGGCTAGAACGATCGAGGCCCGGCGGCGTGAGGCTGTCGGGGGAACGCCGCCGGGCCCCGGATCTCTAGAACGAGCTCTTGAACGCGGCCTCCGTGACGTACTCACGGCGGGCGCAGTCCGCTCGCAGGACGTTTACCTCCTTGGCCCCGAAGTGATTGGTAGGGGAGTACACCGCCTGGGGGAAGACCGTTCGCTTGATGGTGGCGGTCGATGCCGCCTGGATGAATCCCTCCCGGGTCAGGTTCGGCCCGGCCTGGACCAACAGCTGGTGGATCGACCTCCACAGCCCCCACAGGAGGAACTCGATGTCGTCGGCCCCGCCGGCCTGCCGGAACAGCGGGTCATACTTGTTGCTGTCCGCGAAGGCCGGCGCCGGGGAGAAGAACCGGGCGTTTGCCAGGCCCCCCGTCTGGCATCCGACACTGGCCACCTGGTTCAGACCCATGGAGATCCCCACGCCCACGTACTGCGGGTTGCACTTGGAGGAGCCCGCCATCTCTAACAGGTACGTCGGTGACGTGAGCGGGAAGACGACCTCGAAGTTCTTCAACGTGCCGGTGCACAGCCGCGCGGCCATGCTCGTCCCGCGCTCGTTCTTGTCCGGCCGGACCATCGTGGCGCCGGGCAGGGACTGGCCGAACGCGCTCGCGGCGTCGTCGAAGTTCGGGCTGTTGGTGATCACCGCCGCCACCTTGGCCGGGTCGCCACTCCATCCCAGCGTGCTCTGGTTGGCCTTCATGTACTCGATCAGCAGCGGGACCTGGTCCGCGTACGACATCGTCACCGCGGTGTAGTTGGGAAGCCGGGTCAGGCCGACCTCCGTCGTGCCCACCGAGACATACGGGATCCCCTTGGTGGCGGCGTAGGCCGCGCAGGCCTGGATCTGGTCGGTGCCACCGCCACCCACCAGGATGGCTACCTGCTGCTGCTCGGCCATCTGGGCGCAGACCGCCCGGGCGTGGGACGGGTTGTACTGGTCGTCCTGGAACACGACCTCGACCTGGCGCCCGAAGATCTCCACGGGCTTGCCGTTGTTGCCCTTCTGCCAATACATGTCCTTGCCGCGGTTGAAGGACTCGGCTTTCAGGGGAGCGGCTCCGGTGAGCGGAGCATGCAGCCCGAGCTTGATCGTGGTCGGGGTCACACCGGTGGTGGTCCCGGGGCCCGACACGGTCGTTGTCCCGGGCGCTCCGGCCGCCGAGCCGGAGGCATCGGCTGGGCCGCCGGTCTCCGTGGTGCTCCCTGGGGACGTGCCCGTTGTGCCCACTTCACCGGTCGTTCCGCCGGTGCCCCCGGAGCTCGCGGGCACGTCCGATCCCGCCCCGGTGGGGGAGGTGACCCCGGTCTGCCCCGCGGGGATCTGACCGTCCTTGAACCGCTCCTCGTGGACCCCCGCGTACTGGCCACATGCCGACGCCACCAGGGCGAAGGCGGCCAGGGCCACCGTGAGCCGTATGGGAGCTCGGGTCCCGTCCATGTCGGCCCTCCTTGTCGGGTGCTTGACTACCATCCTAAAGGTATGGCTTAATTAAGCGCAAGCCTTATCAGCGACGCCGGAGAGTGGTTCAATGGCCTCGATGGATGACGTGGCTCTGAGGGCGGTGGCCAGCCCCCGACGACGGGAGATCCTCCGGCTGGTCTGGTCGCGCGAGCTGACCTCCGGCGACATCGCCCGTCACTTCGACGTGACGTGGCCGGCCATCTCCCAGAACCTCCGCGTGCTGGAGGGAGCCGGCCTGGTCCGCGCCCGCCGAGAGGGAACCACGCGGTACTACCGGGCCGACCGCGCCCGGCTGGGACCACTCAAGGCTGTCCTGACCAGGATGTGGGAAGGCGAGCTCGACCGCCTGGCGCACCTGGCCGAGGAGGAGGAACGGAAGGGAGCCCGGTGAGGATCTTCACCGAAGGCAAGATCGAGGTCGAGCGTCGCATCGCCGCGAGGCCGGAGACCGTCTTCTCGTACTTCACCGATCCCGAGCGCTTCGTTCGGTGGCAGGGGGTGGACGCGGAGCTCGACCCTCGGCCCGGCGGGCTGTTCCGAGTCACCGTGAGCGGGAAGTCGCATCTGGCGGTTCGTGGAGAGTACGTGGAGGTGAACCCGCCCACGCGTCTCGTGTTCACGTGGGGATGGGAGCCGTCCGACGGCCTGCCGAAGGGGCTGTTCGGGCTGAACCCAGGGACCTCCACCGTGGAGGTGGACCTGGTTCCGGACGGGCAGGACACGATCCTCCGTCTGCGGCACAGCGGGCTTCCCACCGACGCCAACCGCAAGGCCCACACGGACGCATGGGCCGTGACGCTGAAACGGCTGGGGATCTGCGCGACCGGCGGGGACCCCGGACCCAACCCGTTCGAAGACCTGTAGGCGGAGGAGGAAGGACAGAAGACCGATGGCCATCCGGGCGCAGGAAGACGTCATCGAGTTCGAACGGCGGATCGCGGCGCGCCCGGAGACGGTGTTCTCCTACTTCACGGATCCGGAGCGGTACCGGCGGTGGCAGGGGGTGGACGCGGAGCTCGATCCTCGTCCCGGCGGGGTGTTTCGGATCACCCTCACCGGCAAGACCCGGACCGTGGCTCGAGGGTCCTACGTGGAGGTAGATCCACCCCGCCGCGTCGTGTTCACCTGGGGGTGGGAGGCAGTGGAGCGTTATCCGGCCGATTTCCTTCCGGAGGGGATCCAGGGGGTCGGCCCGGGCTCCTCGACCGTCGAGGTCGTGCTGACGCCCCAGGACGGTGGCACGCTCCTGCGCATCCGGCACTCTGGCCTGGAGACCCTGGTCCAGCGTGAGTTCCACACCTCCGGATGGGAGCTGTCGCTGGATCGTCTGGCGGCAGCGACCCGGGGGGAAGATCCGGGGCCGTATCCGCTCGCCGATCTCTAGCCGACGACCCCCGGTTCCACATCGGGCCCACCCTCGGGAAGTGCCGCCGCCAGCGCCTGGACGGCCTCCTCCTGGAGGTATCCCAGGTACGCATAGAGCGCGAATGCCTGGGCCCGGGGATCGTCCTCCGGGAAACCTCGCTCGTACATATCTTCGGTGACGTCCAGGCGGGTGCCCAACACCAACCGCAGGTCGTTCAGCACCGACAGCCAGGCGGAGAGCTGGTCTTCATCCAGCCGGTCCGCACCCACGGTGGCCACCATGACGTCCAGAGCTTCGCGGCGCTGACGGGCCAGGTCGTCCTGGACCAGCGAGCGGTATTCCGCCTCCAGCCGCCGGTCTTCGGGATGGGCTGGCGGGTGCAGCCGTGCCAGGCCGGGGTCCGCGGCGGGATCCTCCTCAAGCAGGTCCCGGAGCTGGCCGGGCAGGGTCCGAAGGATGTCCCGCTCCGGGGGAGAGAGCCGCACCTGGAAGTCCCCGCGACGCGTGCGGCGGAACGACGGTCCCTGACGGGCCATGTCTAGTCCCGCTGCATCGTGGCCCACAGGCCCGCGGCGTGGAGGCGGGCCGTATCGTGCTCGGCTTTCTCTTTCGCGCCGCTCGAGACCACCGCCTTGCCCTCGTTGTGCACCTGGAGCATGAGCCGGTGGGCCTTGGTCCGCGGATAGCCGAACAGCTTCTGGAACACGTAGGTGACGTAGGACATCAGGTTGATCGGGTCGTTCCACACGACGACCAGCCACAGCCGGTCCCGCTCGACGACGTCTTCCTCGGAGGGTCGGTCGGTCTCGACCGGAGCGATGGACGGCGTGCTCATGGCTCCATGGTGCCACGGGGAACCGTTGAGGGGTGACCGGGTCTAAGAAGTGCCGCTGGCGCTGGGCCGGCGGACCTGCCGGCGGATCGTATCGAGGAGCGAGTCCACCGGGCCATCCTTGAGGACATACTCGCCGACGCCGCCCTCGAACATATCGGTGATGCTGGAGGCGTCGTCGTGGGCCGAAAACGCGATCACCACGGTGCGGGGGGAGACCAGGGCGATCCCATTGGCGGCACGCTTCCCGCCGCCCTTGGGCATCCGCACGTCGAGCAGCGCCACGTCGGGGGTTCGCAGCTGGGCCAGATCCACGGCCTCGTCGGCGTCCGAGGCAATCCCCACCACCTCGAGGTCATCTTCGCCGCGCATGACTCGGGCCAGGGTCTCTCGAACACCCTCGTCGTCGTCTGCGATCAGCACCCTGATGGCCATGCACGCTCCAACCTGTAGCCCTGAGCGGCGCCCAGGGACCCGCCTCCTCATGGTCCATCGGCACTGGAAATGACCGGCTTGAGCAGGGCAAAAAGGATCCAAGGGAGCCCTCAGGCCGAAGCCGAGCGCTGGGGCCGATCCCGGTCCCTTGAGGGCCGCCCATCGGCGTGCTGTTCCAGCACGCGAAGGAATTCCCTGACGTTCAGAGGCTTGCTCAGGTAGGCGGCCGCACCCTCCTTCAGTACGCGATTAACCTGCCCGTCGGTGGCGTCGGCGCTCACCACCACGACGGGGATGTCCCTGGTCGTCGGCCCAGCCTTCAGCTTCCTCAGGACATCCACTCCGGAAACGTCCGGGAGCTGGAGGTCCAGAAGGATGAGGTCGGGCTGGTGCTCCCGGGCCAGCTCCAGACCGACCTGTCCCTGCATCGCGGTCAACAGGTTGATCTCGGGCCGTGGCTCCAGGATCCGCTCCAGAAGCTTGAGGTTGGCCAGGTTGTCTTCCACGTACAGCAGGGTCCGGCTCGGCCCCGCCGTGGCCGAACCGTCCTCGGACGGGGTTGCGCGCGTCCCTCGTGCCCGGTGCACCGGACTCTCGGCCTGCTGTAGCTCGACCCAGAACGTGGAACCCTTCCCGACCGCGGTGTCCACCCCGATCGTGC
>DASZKM010000115.1:0-2935 GCA_035947055.1 Actinomycetota bacterium | reverse complement strand
TCCAGGCCGGGGAGGAAGAGGAGAACGAGCTCGAGGACGTGCGCGTCAGCCTGGACCCGGAGAGCGGCGACATGCGGCCCTTGAACTCGGCGGTCAGCTCGATCTCCTTCTCCGAGGTGACGTTGCCCTCCTCGTCGAGCTGGCGCAGCCAGGCCCGCATGTCGCCGCTCTCCGGGTCCAGGCTCACGCGCACGTCCTCGAGCTCGTTCTCCTCTTCCTCCCCGGCCTGGATGTGCGACTTGTAGGCCGACGCCAGGGCCTCTTCCAGACCTCGGAGGATGGTCTCGAACGAGATCCCCTTCTCGCGCTCCAGCTCCCGGAGGGCCTGCACCAGCTCCGCACTCACTTCCGTCTCCCTTGTCGCCCGCCCGTGGTCCGGCCTCTGCGCTCGGACCCGCTTCTGCGCTCGGATCGGCCCCAGTCGAACACCGTCCGGGCGGATTCGATCTCCACGTACGGCACCGTCCGCTCGCCGGCCTCGGTGTCGATGGTCACCGCGTCATCCCCCGCCGCCACGAGCACGCCGCGGTGGACCTTGGCCCCGTCCAAGGGCTCGGCCGTCTTGACCTTGACCATGTCGCCGAGGCGCTTGGCGAACTCGTCGGGGCGCCGCAGCGGGCGCTCCACGCCGGGCGAGCTGACCTCCAGGGAGTACGGACCGGGGTCGAACCCCTCCGCGTCGAGACGGCGCGACAGCTTCTCGCTGGTGGCCGCGATGGTCTCCAGGTCGACGCCTCCCTCTCGATCCACGGTGACCCGGAGGATCTTCCCTCCGCCTTCGCGGCGGAAGGTGACCTCGACGAGCTCCAGACCCGCCTTCTCCACCACCGTGGCCAGCACCGGCTCCAATTCCATTTCGTCAAAAAAAAGGTGGGCCCCCGCCCACGCGTTACGTCGAGTATAGCGCGGGGCCGCTCGGGCGAAGTCGGGACGTGACGTGCTGCGGCAGCGGAACCGGTTACAGGGCCCGGCGCTGACCGCCGGGCTCGCCCCAGTGGTCCCGCCGGTTCATCCGCCTGGCCATCCGGGGCTCGTCCCAGCCCTCGTGGGCCGGGACCTCCAGGTCGCGGCAGACTTCCTGGGCGTTCTCCTTGGATGGGAACACGGCCCGGGTCCAGTTGCCGTCGGGGTCGATCAGCAGGCAGTCCCACGTGTTGAGCCCGATGCGCTGGATGACGGCCTCGACATCGCGGTGGAGGATGGCGAACTCCCGGAATTCGGCCGGCGCGTCCACGAGCTCACCGTAGCGCTGAGTGACAAGCGGCTGCAACGGCGAGCGGATCGAGCCCAGCCTGAGCTCGGTGGCTTGCCCGCCGGTGTGGTCAGGATCGCGACCACCGGGTCAGGATCCCCACCACTCCCGGGGAGAGAAGCGCGGGGAAAGCAAGCCGGCCAGCCTTCGCTATCCTGCGGCCATGGCTCTCCCCAAACAGGACGAAGACTTCCCGGCCTGGTACCAGGAGGTCGTCAAGACCGCCGAGCTCGCCGAGCCGTCCCTCGCTCGGGGGACGATGGTCATCCGTCCCTACGGGTACGCGATCTGGGAGGGGATCCAGCGGGCGGTCGACGACCGGATCAAGGCCACCGGGCATCAGAACCTGTACTTCCCGCTGTTCATCCCGTCCCGGCTCCTGGAGAAGGAGGCCGAGCACGTGGAGGGGTTCGCCCCGGAGGTCGCCGTGGTCACCCACGCCGGCGGAAGTGACCTGGAGGAGCCGCTGGTGGTCCGGCCCACGTCGGAGACCCTGATCTGGGCCACGTACGCGAAATGGATCCAGTCCTACCGAGACCTGCCGCTGCTCTACAACCAGTGGGCCAACGTGGTCCGGTGGGAGATGCGGCCTCGGATGTTCCTGCGCACCACGGAGTTCCTGTGGCAGGAAGGCCATACCGCCCACGAGACCGAGCAGGAGGCCGTCGAGGAGACCCTGCGAATCCTCAACGAGGTGTACCTCGACGCGTACGAAGAGGTGATGGCCATCCCCGCCCACGCAGGAAGGAAGAGTGCCTCGGAACGCTTCCCCGGGGCGGTGGAGACCTACACGGTCGAGGCGCTGATGCGCGACCGCAAATCACTGCAGGCCTGCACATCGCATTACCTGGGACAGAACTTCGCCAAGGCGTACGGGGTCCGGTTCCTCAACCGAGGCGGCGAGCAAGAGGAGGCCTACGCCACCTCGTGGGGCCTGAGCACCCGCGCCGTGGGGGCCGTGATCATGACCCACGGCGACGACCAGGGGCTCCGCCTTCCTCCCGCCCTGGCCCCGGTGCAGGTGGTGATCGTGCCCATCTTCCGCAGCGACGAGGAGCGGTCGCGGGTCATGGAGGCAGCCGCCAAGCTGGCCGGCGGGATCGACGCCCGGGTCCACGTCGACGATCGCGAGGAACGGCCGGGGTTCAAGTTCAACCACTGGGAGCTCCGCGGGGTGCCTGTTCGGATCGAGATCGGCCCCCGCGACCTCGACGCCGATCAGGTCACGGTGGCCGCCCGGCTCACCGGAGAGAAGGAGGCGGTCCCCTTCGGTCAGCTGGCTGCGCGGGTCGGCGCGCTCCTCGACGAGACCCAGC
Organism: Actinomycetota bacterium; assembly: GCA_035947055.1. GTDB lineage: Bacteria > Actinomycetota > UBA4738 > UBA4738 > CALAEC01 > DASZKM01. Next base: position 367 of record DASZKM010000115.1, on the reverse strand, counting down.
GGGGGCTCCGCGAGCAGGCCCGCGAGTTCCGCGAGGCACACACCTTCCGGCCCGCCGATCTGGCGGAGATGGGTGCCCTCCTGAAGGATCCCGGCGGGTTCATGCTCACCCCCTGGTGCGGGAGCGAGGAATGAGAGGCCAAGGTCAAGACCGAGACCAAGGCCACGATCCGGTTCCTGCCGGTCCAGCCCGGCCCTGCCTCCGGGACGTGCGTGGTGTGCGGCCCGGCGGCCACCGAAGAGGCCGCCTGGGCCCTGGCCTACTGACGGTTCTGCTTCTCGGTTAGCGCTTCCGCCGGGTGGTCGTGGTTCGGGTCCGCCCCGGCGTGGCCCGGGTCCGGGCCGGCGCGCGGGTCCTGGTGGTCGTC
>DASZKM010000114.1:0-11145 GCA_035947055.1 Actinomycetota bacterium | reverse complement strand
GGACGGGATTTTCACGGGAACGGGTTCATATCTAAGTTTCGCAGCCGAGGCGAACGACTGTCTGACCTCGTATCTTGGAGCGGACGACGGGATTCGAACCCGCGACCCCCACCTTGGCAAGGTGGTGCTCTACCAACTGAGCCACGTCCGCGTGCAGACCAGTTTATCAGGGGGTCCCGGGCCCGGTCCCCGTGGACCCGAACCCTCCGGTCCCCCGGGCGGACTCGGGCAGCTCGGGAACGTCGACCGGGCTGACCTCGGCGAACGGGACCACCATCAGCTGGGCGATTCGGTCTCCGCGGTGGATCTCGAAGGGCTCCTTCGGATCCAGATTGACCACGGCGATGGTGACCTCACCCCGGTACCCGGCATCGATGAGCCCCGGGGCGTTGGCCAGGGTAAGGCCGTGCCGGGAGGCCAGGCCCGAGCGGGGCAGCACCAGCCCGGCGTGCCCCGGCGGGATGGCCACCGCCAGCCCGGTGCGAACCATGGCCCGCTCCCCCGGCTCTACCACCAGATCCGCGTTCGCGGCGAGATCGAGCCCGGCGTCACCCTCGCGGGCCCGGGCCGGCAGGCTCACCGCCGGGTCCAGGCGCTTGAACGGGAGCTCCACGGCGTCAGAGCCTAGCGGCCCCAGACGGCGATTCGAGCCGCGATTGGCCGTATCCTCGCCGCGTGTCCGCTCCCCTGTGCTCCGTGTGCGGAACGCCGCTGGTGGGAGGGGCCTGCCCACGAGGCCATCCGCAGCGGGCCACGCGCCACACCGGCAAGCGGTCTCGCCGGCTCGAAGCGCTCGCTCTGTTGATCCTTCTCATCACCGGGGCTCTGTACGGAGGGCTGATCTGGTATCCGCGGAAGGCGGCCGAGGACTTCGCCCAACCCGTGTCGGCCGACTTCGCCGAGGCGCTGGGCGCCTACCGAGCAGCCGTGGGGGCCTTCCCGCCGGGTACCACTGACCCCTCGGTGATGATCGACGCGGCGGGGCGGATGACCCAGGCCATCGGCCCGGCACGGGATGTCCTCACGACATCGCGGGACGGTCTCGAGGCGAACACCATCTCCACCATTCCGGTCATCTCCGATCGACCGCCTCTCGATGAGGCCAAGGCCTTGCAGGAGGACTTGGCGAACTTCTATCCCTCGGCCCTGGAGGTCATGGCCCGCCTGGAGCGGGTGGCCGCATACCTGGCCGAGGTCTCGCCCGCGCTCGGGAGCCTGAACGAGATGATCCCGCTCCTGACCGGCCCTGTGGTGGAGTCGGGTTCAGCCGACAAGGCCGTCGCCCCGGCTGCCGAAGTGGTGGGCTTCCTGGACGCCACCGCGCCGCCGGAGGAGACCGGCGGCCTCCATTCGGCCCTTCAGGCCATCGCCGGGCAGATCAACGAAGACGTCGCCCGGCTGGCGAACATCGACGAGCCGTCACCGGTCGCCAAGGCGCTCCTGAGCGGGCTGCGCAACGACCTGGGCACGTTCGGGGAGACGCTGGGGAAGGCCGGCGTGCTGGCCCGGCGAGCCGGGCTGGGTCGTCCGATCACCGACGCGAAGCAGGCCGTGGCCGAGACGATCGCCGGGCTCATCGCGCTTCGGGACGAGCACGGCCTGTCGGGGATCACCGTCCCCGACGTCGAGGATCCGGCCGCCGGCGTCGGTGCCTGATCAGGAGCAGCCGCTGGTGGCGCCGCAGCTCCCGCACACGTAGCACGACCCGGCCGGCTGCATCTTCGAGCCGCACGCGTAGCACAGCGGCGCGTCGGCCTTCTTCACCGCGGTGCCCGCGTCGGGCCCGGCCTGCAGCTCGATGGGCTCGCCACCGTTGCCGTTCCCGTTCTGCGGAGCGGCGACCTCCTCGCCCAGACCCTGCTGGGCGTCGGCCTTCCGCTCGGTCACCGACCGCACCCCGAGGCCGTTCCGCTTCTCCTCGGGCAGGTACTCCAGCGCCAGGCGGCGGAAGATGTAGTCGACAAGCGATGACGCGAACCGGATCTCCGGGTCGGTGGTCATCCCCGACGGCTCGAACCGCATGTTGATGAACTTCTGGACGTACGCCTCCAGGGGCACGCCGTACTGGAGCCCCAGCGACACCGAGATGGCGAACGCGTCCATGACCCCCGAGAGCGTGGAGCCCTGCTTGGCCACCTTGAGGAAGATCTCGCCGATGCCGTCCTCGGGGTACTCGCCGGCGATGATGTAGCCGTCCGCCTCCCCGACCGTGAACGAGAACGTCTTGCCGGGGCGGGTGGACGGTAGCCGGTGGCGAACCGGCGCGCTGGGAGCCAGGCCGGACTGCACCTGGGCCGGCTTCTTCTTCTCCGCCGACAAGGGCTGGGCCACCTTGCAGTTGTCCCGGTAGATGGCCACGGCCTTCAGCCCCAGCCGCCAGCCCTCGACGAACATCTGCTCGACGTCCTCGACCGAGACGTCCTCGGGCATGTTCACGGTCTTGGAGATGGCGCCGCTGATGAACGGCTGGACCGCGGCCATCATCTTCACGTGGCCCATGTAGTGGATGGGCTGGGCCCCCATCGAGGTGTCGAACACCGGGTAGTGCTCTTGCTTCACGTGCGGCGCGCCGGCCACCGAGTTGTGCTCGGCGATGTAGTCGACGACGTCGCGGACCTGCTCCTCGCCGTAGCCCAGCCGACGGAGGGCTCGGGGCACGGTCTGGTTGACGATCTGCATCGTGCCCCCGCCGACCAGCTTCTTGGTCTTGATGAGCGCCAGGTCGGGCTCGATGCCGGTCGTGTCGCAGTCCATGAGGAAGGCGATCGTCCCGGTGGGCGCCAGGACGCTGGCCTGCGCGTTGCGGAACCCATGCTGCTCACCCCGGGCGATGGCTTCGTCCCACGAGTGCTTGGCCGCCGACAGCAGGGCTTCGGGGACTTCCTCGGCGTCGATCTCATCCGCCGCGGTTCGGTGCTTGCGGATCACCCGGAGCATCGCGTCGCGGTTCGGCGGATAGCCGGCGAACGGGCCCGTGTGCTCGGCGATCTTGGCCGACGTGGCGTAGGCGTGCCCGGTCATCAGGGCGGTGATCGCCCCGGCCCAGGCCCGGCCGCCGTCGGAGTCGTACGGAACGCCCCGAGCCATGAGCAGCGCGCCGAGGTTCGCGTAGCCCAGCCCGATCTGCCGGAAGGCCCGGGCGTTCTCGGCGATCTTCTCGGTCGGGTAGTCGGAGTTCCCCGCGATGATCTCCTGGGCGGTGAACACGACTTCCACGGTCTGCTTGAACGCCGGGATGTCGAAGTTGCCGTCCTCGTCCAGGAACTTCAGCAGGTTGATGCTGGCCAGGTTGCAGGCCGAGTTGTCGAGATGCATGTACTCGCTGCACGGGTTGCTGGCGTTGATCCGACCTGACGCCGGCGCGGTGTGCCAGTCGTTGATCGTGGTGTCGTACTGCATGCCGGGGTCGGCGCACTCCCATGCGGCCTGGGCCGCCTGGCGCATGAGGTCCCGGGCCCGCACGGTGTGCAGTGGCTCGCCGTTCGTGACCGCCTTCAGCTTCCAGTCCCGATCGTCCAGGTACGCCTGCATGAACTCGTCCGTGACCCGCACGGAGTTGTTGGCGTTCTGGTACTGGATGGAGTGGGAGTCCTTCCCGTCGAGGTCCATGTCGAACCCGGCCTCCCGCAGGGCCCGCGCCTTCCGCTCCTCGACGGCCTTGCACCAGATGAAGTCCTCGACGTCGGGATGATCCACGTCGAGGATCACCATCTTCGCCGCCCGGCGGGTCTTGCCCCCGGACTTGATGGTCCCGGCCGAGGCATCCGCGCCGCGCATGAACGAGACGGGGCCCGACGCGGTTCCGCCGCCGCCTAGGTGCTCCTTCGACGAGCGCAGCCGGGACAGGTTGATGCCCGACCCGGAGCCGCCCTTGAAGATGATCCCTTCCTCCGTGTACCAGTTGAGGATGGAGCGCATGTCGTCGTCGACCGAGAGGATGAAACACGCGCTGCATTGCTGAGGCACCCCAGATACCCCCAGGTTGAACCACACCGGCGAGTTGAACGCGGCCTTCTGGTCCACGAGGATGTGGGTCAGCTCGTCCGCGAACGCGTCGGCGTCCGTGTCCGAGGCGAAGTGGCCGTCGTTGACGCCCCAGCTCTTGACCCGGTCCACGACCCGGCCGATCAGCTGGCGAACGGATGACTCGCGCTGCGGGGTCCCGAGCTGGCCGCGGAAGTACTTCTGGGCCACGATGTTGGTTGCGTTCTGGGACCAGGTCTTGGGGAACTCCACCCCTCGCTGCTCGAAAGCGTTGCCGCCTTCCTTGTAGTTGGGGATGACGGCGTCGCGGATCTCCCACTCGACGTCGTCGAACGGGTGCGCCCCCTCCCGGGTGAAGTACCTCTTGACTCGCAGGCCGGTCTCGACGCCAACGTCCTTCTTCACTGCCACGGCTCGCCTCCTGACCCCGGGGGAAGGCTCGGACTTACAGCGGTGTGATTCTTGTGGGGCCGCCACGCCGAGTCAATGGTGCTGAGAGACATTCCTTCCAGGGACCACTATATCTTGGGCTTGTCACAAATCTGTAACGCTACAGGTAGTAGTCTCCCAGAAAGTCTGCCAAAGGACCATCCCGAGGGTGGGTTATCCCGGCGACGGGCTTTTTCGGCGAGCGGCTTTCTTGCGAGGCTCTCGCTTCTGCAGCATCAGCCCGAGCTCCCGCTCGAAGTCGGTGAGCTGCTGGAAGTCCTTGTACACCGAGGCGAACCGCATGTAGGCCACCTCGTCCAGGCGTCGGAGCCCGGAGAGCAGCTCGAGCCCCACCTCCTGCGTGGTCACCTCGGATCCCTTGCGGCGCAGCTTCTCCTCCACACGATCGGCCAGCGCTCCCACCTGCTCCTCGGTCACCGGGCGGTTCTTGATGGCCTTTCGCAGACCCCCGACCACCTTCTCCCGCTCGTACGGCTCCTTGGACCCATCGCGCTTGATGACCACGAGGCCGACGCCATGGGCTCGCTCGAACGTGGTGAACCGGCGGCCACACCTGGAGCATGCTCTCCGTCGGCGGATGCTGCCTCCGTCTTCCGCGGGGCGGGAGTCGATGACCCTCGTGTCCTCCGCTCCACACCATGCACATCGCACGTTGCCGGCCTCCCCTTGGGCACGACATCTTGGACCTGAGCCGTTCAGAGCTCAACATATTGTGTCCCGAGGCAGGACGTCGTCGCTGCGATAATCCGGGGATGCCGCTCGAGCTCGAGCTGGTCCTGCGCCTGCTCCTATCGGCCGTGTTGGCCGGCGCCGTGGGCCTGGAGCGGGAGATCTCCGACCAGCCCGCCGGGTTCCGTACCCACATGCTGGTGGCCCTGGGCGCATGCCTCTTCTCGATCGTCTCCGCGTACAGCGTCGAGGGGTTGTTCGACGGTGACCAGCCCATCGGGGTGCGATTCGATCCCACCCGCATCGCGGCCCAGATCGTGACCGGGATCGGGTTCCTGGGAGCGGGGGCGATCATCCGGTACGGCATGAGCGTCCGCGGACTGACCACCGCGGCGAGCCTGTGGGTGGTGGCGGCCATCGGGATGGCGGTGGGCTTCGGCGGATACCTCCTCGCGTCCGTGACGGCGGTCATCACGGTCCTCGCGCTGTTCGGGCTGAAACGGGTCCGGGGCAGCCTGGTCCGGGGTCTGAAGAGAGAGCACGAGGAGTTCGTCGTCGAGGCGGGACCGGAGCTCGAGCTGGAGCGCTTAGTGGGCGACGTGGCCCGGGCCGGCATCCGCATCGACCATGTTCGCATCGAGGAAGAGGAGGACCTCCGCCAGGTCGTCCTGACGGTGATGATTCCGCCCCCGCGGAGACCCGAGGATTTCGTCAGCCTGCTCAGTCGCACACCCGGCGTTCGCAACGTGGACTGGACCCGCTAGACGCCGGGGAGTACCAGCACCCTTCCGGCTGGCAGTACGGCGGTGCCAAGCTGGTTGGCCTCCCGGATGTCGGCGATCAGCGGCCGTGGGTCGCCTTCGAGCCCAACGCGCGCCCGGGCGATGTCCCACAGCGTGTCCCCGGGCCGGACCACGTACCGCTCGGCCCGGTCGCCGGGGGCATCCGCTGCGGCCCGGCCGACCGCGCCGGCCATGCCTGTGAGCAGCGCGATCACCAGGGCCACCCGGTCCCATCGGATTCTGGACCGGGCCTGGGGGCGGGTCCGGGTCTGGGGGCGGGCCAGACGGGTCTGGGGGCGGGCCAGACGGGTCTGGGGGCGGGCCAGAAACGACTCGCTCGAACAGGTGTTTGCTTCCATCGGGGTGGGATGCTAGCGTCCCCCAGTGACATGGACGGTCTGACACCACGACAGCAGCGGATCCTCGACTTCATCCGGAAGACGGTCCGGGACAGGGGTTACCCCCCCACCGTGCGGGAGATCGGCGAGGCAGTGGGCCTCACGTCCTCATCCAGCGTTCACGCCCAGATGCGGAATCTGGAGAAGATGGGCCTGCTCCGGAAGGACGCCGCCCGCCCCCGGGCCATCGAGGTCACCGGTGGGCGGCCCGCCCCCGCCACGGCCGTCCCTCTCGTGGGCCGGATCGCCGCCGGTGCGCCCGTCCTGGCCGACGAGCACATCGAGGAGTTCCTCTCGGTCCCCTCAGACTTCGCCAAGGACGAGGACCACTTCGCGCTGAGGGTGCAAGGCGACTCGATGATCGGCGCGGGGATCCTGGATGGCGACCTGGTCGTGGTGCGTTCCCAGGATCAGGCGAAGGACGGCGACATCGTGGCCGCGCTGGTGCCAGGCCCGGCCGAGGACGAGGCAACCGTGAAGCGGTTCAAGCAGCGGTCTGGGCGAGTGACGCTCGTCCCGGAGAACCCGAAGATGCAGCCCATCGACATGCCCGAGGACGGCCGGATCCTGGGTCAGGTCGTGGCAGTTCTGCGCAAGGTCTGACGGCGCGGGCCGGCTAGCCGGGAAGCCGCAGGCTTCGCGATACCCGCCGGAGCGTGAACGGGCCCGCCCACTGCAGCTGATCCTCACGGATCCGGGCCCGGATGTGGGTGCCCTGCGACCGAGGCTCGGCGTGCAGGACCTCGGCCTCGCCGTACAGACGCGACACGACCTCCTGACGGGCGTACGGAACCAGGAGCTCGACCTCGATCGGCGGCGAGGGAAGTGCTCGCTCCACCTGCTCCACCAGATCTTCGAGACCCTCGCCGGTAAGGCCCGAGACAGCCACGCCATCGGGGAACCGGCGCTGGATGCGGGCCCGATCCACCTCCGACAGCAGGTCCGCCTTGTTGAGCGCGAGGACCTTGGGCAATCCGCCCGCCCCGATATCGGCCAGCACCTCACGCACCGCGGCCACCTGGTCCTCGACGTCGCGGGCGGATACATCCGCCACGTGCAGCACCAGCGCGGCCTGGGCCACTTCCTCCAGGGTCGAACGGAACGCCTCCACCAGGTCGTGGGGCAGCTTTCGCACGAAGCCGACCGTATCCGACAGCGTGACGTTCCGGCCCCCCGGCAGCCGCAATCGACGAACCGTGGGATCCAATGTGGCGAACAGCTGGTCGGCCACGAGGACGCCCGCATCGGTCAGGGCGTTCATCAGCGTCGACTTACCGGCGTTCGTGTAGCCGGCCAAGGCGACCTGTGGCAGGGCGGAGCGCTCCCGGCCGGACCGCTTGACCTGCCGGGCCTTCCCCAGATCGACCATGTCCCGCTTCAGCTTCGCGATCCGCCGGCGGATGTGCTGGCGGTCTACTTCCATCTTCGTCTCGCCGGGACCGCGGGTACCGATGCCACCACCGAGCCGGGACATGGCCTCGCCCCAGCCGCGGAGCCGCGGCAGGAGGTAGTTGAGCTGGGCCAGCTCCACCTGGCCCTTGCCCTCCTTCGAACGAGCGTGGAGCGCGAAGATGTCCAGGATCAGAGCCGTCCGATCGACGACCTTCACGCCCAGCCGCTCCTCCACGTTCCGAAGCTGCGCCGGGCTGAGCTCCTCATCGAACACCACCAGGCCCGCTCCCGCGGCATGAACCATGGAATGGAGCTCGGTGAGCTTGCCCTTCCCGATGAACGTGGTCGGGTCGGGCGACTCCCGCCGCTGCACCAGCCGGCCCACGACCTCCGCGCCCGCGGAATCCGCCAGGGCAGCAAGCTCGTCGAGAACTTCCTCGTCGCCGTGCTTATCGATCCCCACGAGGACGGCGGGCTCTCGAACCGCGGGCTGCCACGTCGCGGAGAGCGGCGACTCGACAGTTCGATCGGTGCGGTCCCGTCGTCCGTCGCGGCTCATACCAGAACGTTGCGGAGGCGCTCCATGGCCTCCTCCAGCCGCTCGTCCGGAACGGTCAGGGAGATCCGGGCCCACCCCTCCCCCAGCGACCCGTACCCGGCCCCCGGTGCGAGGACCACCGCCGCCTTGTCCAGCACCAGCTCGCAGAACTCGGCCGATGACATGCCGTCCCGGGTGGGGAACCACACGTAGAACGAGCCGAGCGGCGGCTTGAGGTCCCATCCAAGGCCGTTCAGGGCCTCGATGACCGTGTCCCGGCGGCGGGCGTACATGCTCCGCAGCGCTTCCAGATGGTCCTGCGGTCCGGTGAGCGCGGCAATCGCCGCTCGCTGCACCGCGTCGAAGATCCCAGAGTCCAGGTTCGTCTTCAGCGTGGAGAGCGCCCGGATCGCGTCCGGGTTGCCTACCGCCCATCCCACGCGCCATCCGGTCATGTTGTAGGTCTTGGACGCCGAGCCGAACTCGACCGCCACGTCCTTGCCCCCCTGGACCTGAAGCACGCTGGGGGCCACGAACCCATCGAACGTGATCTCGGAATACGCGACGTCGTGGGCCAGGAGCAGGTCGTGTTCCCGAGCGAACGACACCGCATCCGCCAGCGCGCCGAGCTCGGCCACTGCCGCGGTGGGATTCGACGGGAACCCCAGCCACAGCACCTTGGTGGCCGCCGACGGCTTGGCGGAGGCCAGATCGGGGAGGAAACCGTTCTCCGCGGTGTGCGGAAGGGGCACCGGCGTCCCGCCGGCCAGGCGGGTGCCGATCTCGTACACCGGGTAACCGGGGTCGGGAACCAGGACCTCGTCGCCGGGGTCGACCATGGCCCACGCCAGGTGGGCGATGCCCTCCTTCGAGCCGATCAGCGGCTGGACCTCGGTGTCGGGGTCCAGCTCGACACCGAAACGTTTGCCATAGAACTCGGCGACGGCCTTCCGGAGGGCCGGCATCCCGAAGTACGACGGATACCGGTGGGTGGCCGGATCGTCGGCCGCTTCCTTGAGCGCGTCGACGATGTGCTTCGGGGTGGGCGTGTCCGGGTCGCCCACTCCCAGCGAGATGACGTCCGCCCCGGCAGCCTGCTTCTCGGCGATCTTCCGGTCGAGCTCCGCGAAGAGGTAGGGGGGAAGGTTGGCGACCCGGTCCGCGATCCTCACCGCAGCGCTTCCTTCTTCGGCCCGGTACGCGCCGGCGCGGCGTCCGGAACCCGGGCCAGCCATGACGGATCCAGCTCGCCCTCGAACACGAACACCGCGGAGCCGGTCATCAGGACGTGGTCTCCCGTGTCCCATTCGATGTCCAGGTCGCCGCCCGGGAAGCGCACCGTGGCCCGCCGTCCCACCTTGCCCAGGAGGCTGGCGGCCACCAGCGATGCGCAGCCCCCGGTGCCGCAGGCCATCGTCTCCCCCGAGCCCCGCTCCCAGACGCGGACGTCCACACGGCCGTCGTCGATGCGGACGAACTCCACGTTCGTGCCCTCCGGGAAGTCCGGATGGTGCTCGAGCGGCGGGCCGATCCGGGGAAGGTCGAGCCCGTCGATGTCACCATCGGTCACCAACACAAGGTGCGGGTTCCCCATCGACACCGCCGTGGCCAGGTAGCCGGGCCCGGCGTCGGGAAACGTCTCGCCCACGAACCGCTCGGCGGGTGGACCGGCCATGGGGATCTCGCCGCGGTTCAGGGCCGGCGGTCCCATGTCCACGCGGACCGTCTCCACGCCGTCATCGCCCAGGAACAGCGCCAGGTGCTTCTTGCCGGCCCGGGTCTCCACGTCGAGGCCGGTCTCGTAGGTCAGGCCCCGGTCGTGGACGTACTTGGCCAGGCACCGGATGCCGTTGCCGCACATCTCGGCAACGTCACCGTCGGCGTTCCGGTAGTCCATGAAGAACGGCGCCCGCTCGCCGGGAACGATCCGGATCACGCCGTCGGCCCCCACGCCCAGGTGCCGGTCGCACAGCGCGGCCACCAGCGCGGGCGTGAGATCGATGCGGTTCTCCATGTCCTCGATCATCACGAAGTCGTTGCCGGTCCCGTGGTACTTGGCGAACCGGAGAGACCGCGGAGCGCCGTCGCCGCTCGAACGCGCTTGCTGCGCTCGCGCTTCACTCATGCCCGGTAGTACTCCATCAGCGCGTCGACCAGGCCTCCGGCGCCGTCCGGTCCCGCACCGAACCACCGGATGCGCGGGTCGCGGCGGAACCACGCGAGCTGCCGTCGGGCCAGGGCCCGGGTGCGGCGAGCGGTTCGCTCGGCGGCCTCGTCCAGGCTGAGCCGACCTTCCAGATGCTCGGCCACCTCCAGGTACCCGATGGCCTGCGAAGCAGTCAGGAAACGCCCGAACCCTCGCTCGAGCAGCCTGCGCACCTCGTCCACCAGCCCCCTCTCGTACTGGCGGCGGACGCGGTCCTCGATCCGGGCGCGCAGGATCTCAGGCGATAGCGTCACGCCCGCGGCCCGCACCCGGTCGCGGGGATACCGGTCCCACGCCGCGGCGAACGAGGAGAACGGCCGTCCGGTGAGCGCCGCCACCTCCAGCGCCCGAACGGTGCGCCGGGCATTCGAGGGGTCGATCTTCGCCGCGGCCGCCTGGTCGAACTCGGCCAGGCGCCGGTACAACGCGGCCGGTCCCAGCGCCGCCGCCTCGGCCTCCAGGTTCCGGCGCAACGCCGGGGCCGTTCCGGGGAACTCCAGGTCGTCGACCACGGCCCGGAAGTACAGGCCCGAGCCGCCCACCAGGAGCGCGGGCCGGCGCCGGCCGGCGATCCCGGCCAGCGCCTGGCGAGCCATGGTTTGAAACCGGACCACCGAGAACGGCTCCTCCGGATCCGCCACGTCCACCAGGTGATGCGGGATCCCGGCCCGCTCGTCCGGCGACGGCTTGGCCGTGCCCACATCCATCCCTCGGTACAGCGTCATC
>DASZKM010000113.1:0-8301 GCA_035947055.1 Actinomycetota bacterium | reverse complement strand
GGGGGGGGCTCGAAACCGGCGGGATCCGGAGCTGGCATCTGGCAGGGCTGATCCTGGGTGGTCTGCTGTACCTGGCGACCCTCGTCGATGGCTTCTTCGCTCTCCGAGCTCGTGACAGAGCGCTCAACGGGCCGGACGGAGGCTGAGCGGATGGGCATCCCGCTGGTGGTGGGGTCGGGAGTGCTCGGCTTGCTCACGGTGTTTGTTCTTCGGCGCCGCGCCGCCGCCCCGGTGGTCGGTGCCCTGCTGGCCATGGCCGGCGTCGGTCTCGGCTGGGGAGCGATGCTCCTGCAACCGGACCCCAGTCCGTTCGAGGTCGTGGCGGCCATGGCCATCCTGGCCGTCCTGGTCCCGATGCACGTCCGGTTCGTCCTCGGCCCGTTCGGTCCCTCTTCTCCCACCCCCTGACCCGGGTGACCGGGAGCTTCGAGATCCTGGAGCACACCGCTGACGTGGGTCTCCGGCTGACCGGATCGTCGCCGGGCGAGGTGTTCGAGGCGGCGGGGGAAGGCGTCGCCACGCTCCTGGGAGCGTGGTTCCCGGGCGGGGGGAAGGAGCACCTGGTCGAAACGATTGCCGTTGACCGGGAGGCCCTTCTCGCTGGCTGGATCGATGACCTGCTGTACATCCACGAGGCCGAAGACGTGGTGTTCTGCGGGTTCGAGGTCGAGGTCCCGGACGAGGTCCGCCTTTCGGCCCGCGTGTTGATCGCTCCTCGAGACGACCGAGAGCTCGAAGGCGTGGGCATCAAGGCGGCCACGTATCACCGTCTGCGGTTCGAGCAGCGCTCGGACGGCATCTGGCTGGCCGAGATCTACGTCGACGTCTGATCGGCCTTCAACCCAGCAACTCGGACTACACTCGACCGGGGTGAACCTCGAGCGGGTCAGCCCGTACGCCTGGCGGGTGCCGGTCGGGACGGTACCCGGCATGCATGTTCCCGGTCTGGTGTTCGCCACGGAAGAGATGGCCACCAAGGCCGTGGAGGACCGGGCCGTCGAGCAGGTGGCCAACGTGGCAACGCTCCCGGGCATCGTCCGCGCCTCGTATGCGATGCCCGACATCCACTGGGGCTACGGCTTCCCGATCGGTGGCGTGGCCGCCACCGATCCCGAACGAGGCGGCGTGGTCTCACCGGGCGGCGTGGGATTCGACATCTCGTGCGGCGTGCGGCTGGTTCGCTCGGAGCTGGAATGGGAGCGCGACGTCAAGGATGACATCGACGCGCTCGTGCACACGCTCGGACAACGCGTTCCCCGCGGTGTGGGAACCAAGGGACGGATGCACCTGTCTCGCGGCGAGATGGAGAAGGTCCTCCGCGACGGCGTCCGATTTCCGCTTTCCCGCGGCATCGGGTGGGAGGAGGATGCCGAGTACTGCGAGGACGGCGGCGTGGTGGAGGACGCCCGGCCCGAGCACGTTTCGGACCGGGCCGTCGAGCGAGGCGCTCCCCAGCTGGGCAGCCTGGGCGCCGGCAACCACTTCCTTGAGGTCCAGGTAGTCGAGGAGCTGTACGACGACCGGGCGGCGAACGTCATGGGACTGTTCGCGGGCCAGGTGTGCCTCATGCTGCACTCCGGCTCCCGCGGGGTCGGCCATCAGACGTGCACCGACTTCCTGAAGGTCGTCGACAAGGTGATGCCGTCGCTGGGGATCGAGGTCGCCGATCGCCAACTGGGCTGCGTACCGATCGAGCACCAAGCCGCACAGGAATACCTGGGAGCGATGAGCGCCGCGGCCAACTACGCCAGGGCCAACCGGCATGTCATGACCGACGGCATCCGGGAGAGCTTCGAGCAGGTGTTCAATCGGTCGGCCCGGGACCTCGGCCTGTTCCTGGTGTACGACGTGGCCCACAACCTGGCCAAGATGGAGCCCTTCGAGGTTGACGGGGCCCGGCGCACGCTGTGCGTCCACCGCAAGGGCGCCACGCGCGCGTTCGGGCCGAACCATCCCGACCTTCCGGCGGCATACCGGGACATCGGCCAGCCCGTGGTGATCCCCGGCAGCATGGGGACCGCTTCGTTCGTGCTGGTCGGCACGGCGGAGTCCGGCGAGCGGTCGTTCGCTTCCACATGTCATGGCGCCGGCCGGGCGATGAGCCGCACACAGGCCAAGAAGATGATGAGCGGGCCAGAACTGAAGAAATCGCTGGAAGAGCGGGGTATAACTGTGGCTGCTTCCCATTGGCGGCTGCTCGCCGAGGAGGCTCCGTACGCGTACAAGGATGTCTCCCAGGTGGTTGATGCGTGCGAGGGAGCTGGACTGTCACGCAAGGTCGCCCGGCTCCGTCCGGTCGGCGTGGTGAAGGGATAGACCCGTGGCCCAGCTCGAAGCGGCTCCCCCCACGGCCTCCGGCGCCGAGCGCCCGGCCCAGCGGCGCGTGCGGGTCCAGATCCGGAAGGTCAACCCGTGGTCGGTCCTGCGGTTCTCGCTCCTGTTCTACTTCTGCTTGATGCTGGTGGCGTTACTCGGGCTGGCCATCCTGTACGGGATCCTGTCCGCGGCCGGCGTCCTGGATTCGGTGTCGGAGCTCCTCACCGACGTTGGCTTCGGCGACCGGCAGGGGAACTTCGAGTTCGACAGCGGGTACATCTTCCGCACGCTGTTCCTGATCGGCCTGATCTCTACGATCCTGTGGGCCGCGTTCACGTTGGTGGTGGCGTTCCTCTACAACCTCATCGCTGACCTGGTGGGCGGGATCGAGGTCACGCTCATCGAGCGGCGCTGAGAGACTCCGTCGGGCAGCGCGATCCGATTGACGGTCTTGTGGGTCCTCAGTACGCTGGCTTCGACCGCTGATCTCGGGCCTGTAGCTCAGGCGGTCAGAGCGCACCCCTGATAAGGGTGAGGTCGGTGGTTCAAGTCCACCCAGGCCCACGCCGGGCGAAAGGAGCAGCGATGGGGGAGAAGAGAGGAAAGAAGAAGTGGTTCCTTATGGGAGCGATCGTGGCCGCCGTCGCCGCGCTCTTCGCCATCTTCCGCCGTCGCCGGGCCCGGGAGATCGAGGAGAGCGAGTGGCAGGAGCTCCCTCCTCCCGAGACCCCCTGACGCCGCTGGCGTCCCGGGAACACTCTCGGTAACCTAGCTCCGACCGGACAATTCGACCCGCCCGCCCGCCTCGGGAACGTCAGACCCGCGATCGGGCATGACCGAGAGGGGAACCCATGCTCGCGAAGGCTCCCGGCACGACCCGCCGACGTCCGCGCACTCGCTGGCTGAACCTGGCCGCAGCCGCCCTGGTGGTCACCTTCGCGCTCGCCGCGCCTGCCGCGGCGGCCCGGCCCGACAAGGTCAATGACCCCGGCCCACCGCCACATTCCAACGCCGGCGGAAGCAAGGCCGAGGCAACGACCGGGACTTCTTCCACGGCCCCTACCACCAGCTCGACGTCGTCGACCTCCACGCCGACGACGTTCGCCAAGCCGGCCGCTCCCGGAGGGGGCGGCGGCGGTGGGGGAGGCGCTGGGGGAGGCGGCGGCGGCAGCACCGGAACGGTGAAGATCAAGACGCTCGGTGGGACCGAGACGCGGAGCAACGAACCGCACCGCGGGTGTGTGTTCTTCATCGAGTTCTGGAACTTCGCGGGGCCCGGAGCGGTCACCGCGACCCTCGACCTCATCACCCCGACGGAGGGCGGTGTCACCGGGGGATCCGGGACCCTGGATCCGGATGGGGCCGACGGCTCGCATGACGCCACGATCGAGCTGAACCTGCTCAATGTTCCCGACATCGCCTCCGTCACGCCGCACCGAACGGGTGGAGAGCCGGGCTACCACGTTAACGTCAGCACCACGACGCCGACCGGCGACCAGAAGACGAAGACCATCTGGGCCCGGAACTGCCCCATCACCACAACGACTCCACCGCCCACCGGGATCGACGTGACCAAGACATGTCCGGCTCGGGCATCTACGGGCGACCGGATCAACTACCGGATCACGGTGCGGAACTCCGGCCAGGAAGCCCTGAACACCGTGGTGGTAACCGACACGCTGCTCGGCACGCTGTCCTTCCCCACCTCCCTGACCGTGGGTCAGTCGGTGACGCAGACCGTGAGCCGAACGATCCTCCAGTCCGATCCGGATCCTCTGGTCAACACGGTCACGGCAACAGCCGTGGGAGCCACGACCGCCACGGCGGTGACCGACACGGCTAACTGCACCACGGACATCGAGCCGCTGGTGAAGGGAGGAGACTTCCAGCCCTCGCCACCGCGCGAGCCCGGCCCTCCGCCGGAGGAACCGGAAGTGCTTGGGGGGCCGCCGCTGGAAGCGGGCGAACCGGCCGAAGCGGGACTGGCCTTCACCGGCTACTGGGCGGTTCCCCTGGCCTTCATTGCGCTGGGCATGCTGGTCACGGGATCCGGCCTGCTGGCCGCGGGACGACGGCGGGAGCGGTCCGCCCGGAACGAGGACTCACCCGCGGCCTAGCGAGAGGTCGATCAGGACGGCGGTCCGATCGGGGATCGCCGTCCTTTTCTTTGCCCCTATCGCGCGGCGGGTGACAGCAGGAACGTCCCGACGATCGCCGCGGCAGCGAGCAGTGTGAGCCGAAACCCCAGGCGGGCCCGTTCGCGCACCACGGCCCAGGCCACGGCACCGATCAGGGCTCCTGCCACGGCCGCCGCCGCGATCTGCGCCCCACTGGGCGGTTGGCCCCTCCCGCCGGCGACGAGCACCAGCGCCAGGACGGCCGCTAACAGGACGCAGGCGGTGATCAGCGAACCCCGGAGGCCCAACCGGTGCGGAAGCCCCCGGATCTCCGTCGCTCGGTCGGCCTCCAGGTCGGGCGCCACGTTCAGGAGATGCCCGCCCATCCCCAGGACCGCCGTGGCCACCACGATCCACGCCGGTGGCGTCGTCTCCGACGTGACTGCCCAGATGTAGACGGGAGCGAGGCCGAACGCCACGGCGTACGGCAGCCAGCTGAGGAGAGTTGCCTTCAGCCCCGCGTTGTAGACCCAGGCCGCTCCCACTGCAGCGGCCATCACCACGGCGGGTCGTAACCCCAGGGGAAGTGACAGGAAGACCGACAGCGCCACGGCCGAGACCGCACCGATCAGCACCGTCGTCGGATGGATGTCGCCGGTGACCAGCGGCTTGTCCCTTCTGCCCATGGCCGCATCGCGATGCCGGTCCAGGTAGTCGTTCGACCACCCCACCGAGGCCTGCCCCGCCGCCGTGGACCCGATTGCCCACAGGATCGCGGCGGGATCCGCGGTGCGGGCGGCGACGACCGCACCGACCAGCGTCGTGACGGCCAGCGCGGGGAGCGGATGGGTCGCCATGACCAGGGATTTCAGGATCCGCACCGAATTCCTTCCTCGGAGCGTAGTGCGGCACGAGCCGCTCGGCGCCCGCATGGCCGGGGCGGCTGCTGGGTAAGTTGAGAGGAGGAGGCGCCCATGAACCTTCTACTCACCCGCCCCTCGCAAACGCCCACCCGCCGCGTTCGATGGATCGCCTGGCTGGTGGCCGCCCAGCTGCTGGTCGCGCTCTCGCCGGCCGGGGCCTCAGAGTCCGTCGACGCCGAGTGGTGCGAACTCCCCCTCAACCTCCGCACGGAGGCGCCGCCGTTCGGGCTCGGTCCGTGTCCCGGGGTCCGTCCGGGCGCGTTCGTCGACATCGATCACCAGGCAGGTTGCACGCTGAACTTCCTGTTCGTGGGAACGGGCGGCACCCGGTACATGGGCACCGCGGGCCATTGCGCCGTGGATGACGGACAGGAGGTCGTTTTCACCTCCGGACAGGCGCCGGTCGCCTACGACTCGACCCGCCGCCGTATCGGGGAATTCGCCTACGCGGTGAACAACGACGACCGGGACTTCGCTCTGATCAGGCTGGACTCCGGGGTCGAGGCGAAGCCGCAGATGTGCCACTTCGGTGGCCCGACCGGGCTGAGCGACCCTAGCTTCACGGCATCCCCGGATGTGATCCAGCACTTCGGGCAGGGGCTGGTATTCGGCCAGACGGTCGCCGCCCGCAGCGGCGCCGGTCACCTCAGCCAGCCCGGCTACCATTTCGCGACCACGGCAGCGATCTTCGGTGACTCGGGGAGCGGTGTTCAGCTCGCCAACGGCAGCGCCGTCGGCGTGCTGGTGGCCATCTCGCCGCTGGGGATCGTGATCACCCGCCTGGCCCCGCAGGTCGAGCGGGCCCGGCAGATGCTGGGGCTCGACTCGCTGGTGCTTCAGACCGCTCCGCAGCTGTAGCGCTCGCTATTCGCCGGGGATCAGGAACTTGATCACGGCGAACACCACGAGACCGATCCCCAGAAGGATGCCGATGATCAACCAGCCGATGGCGGCGCCTTCTTCCCGGCGAACGAAGGTCGCCGCTCGAAGCGCGAGATCCCGCAGGATGGTCACGGCGGCAGCCTAGGGTCGGAGCCGGACGCCAGCAAGTCGGAGATGCCACTTTGTGACTCAAGGCCGGCCGCGGTAAGAACGACGTGGAAGACTCTTCGAGGGGATCTTGGACCATGGCAGAAGCTCGTTCGGCACGTCCCGATCAGGCGGCACCACCGGAGGTGGTGCCTGCGACCCCTCGCGCTTTCAGCGAGTTCGGGGTGTCCAAGCCTTTGGTCGAGGTCCTGGCCATGCGCAACATGGGAGGAGCCTTCCCCATCCAGGCCCTTGTGCTTCGGGACGCCATCGCCGGGCGAGACGTGCTGGGCCGCTCCGAGACCGGGTCCGGCAAGACCCTGGCCTTCGCTATCCCTATCGTCGAGCAGCTGAAGCACGATCAGGGGAGCCCCTCCGCACTGGTCCTGGTTCCCACCAGGGAGCTGGCCAGTCAGGTGGCCGAGGAGTTCCGGGCCATCGCCGACGTGAAGCACCTTGCTCTGGCGACCGTGTACGGCGGCGTGGGCATCACGCCGCAGGGCAGGCAAGCGCGCAGGGCGGACATCGTGGTGGCTACACCTGGGCGACTCCTCGACCTGGTGCGACGAAAGCTCCTGCGGCTGGACCGAGTTCGGATCTGTGTGCTCGATGAGGCCGACCGCATGCTGGACATGGGGTTCCTGCCCGATGTGAGCTCGATCCTGGCCATGCTCCCCGGGGAGCGCCAGACGATGCTGTTCTCGGCAACGCTTGACGGGGAGGTGGGGCGCCTTGCCTCCCGTTTCACCAGGGATCCCGTGCTGCACGAGATCCGGGAGGAACGGCTCACCGTGGCGGAGGCGGTGCACCGGTTCGTCGCGGTGGACCCCGGGGCCAAGGTGGATGCTCTCGTCCGGGAGATGGCCGGCGAGCGAGGGCTGACCCTCATCTTCACCAGGACCAGGGTCGAGGCGGAGCGGCTGACCAGGACGCTCAAGAGCCGGGGGTTCAGCGTGCAAGCCCTTCACGGTGGGATGCCGCAGCCGACCCGGGAGCGGACCCTTGGCCGATTCGCGTCCGGAAAGGCCGACGTGCTGGTGGCCACCGATGTGGCTGCTCGCGGCCTGGATCTGGAGCACATCACCCATGTGGTGAACTTCGATCTTCCAGAGGACGAGAAGGCGTACGTCCACCGGGTGGGACGCACCGCCAGGGCCGGGCGGGCCGGCACCGGGATCACGCTGGTCACACCGGCGCAGCGAGGGGAGGCCAGCCGCATCGCTCGTCAGCTGAAGCTCAAGCGCGAGTTCGTCGAGTCCGGGATGCGGATCGAGCCGCCTCGGTCGGTGTTCAGGAGCCGTCGGCCGGGGCCCGCGCGAGGACGCGGCGCTCGCCGCGGCCGCTAGCTGGGACGGTGACGGTGGTGGAGATGACCGGATTCGAACCGGCGACCTCCTGGTTGCAAACCAGGCGCTCTTCCGACTGAGCTACATCCCCTGCCCAAGGATACCCTTCGAAGAATGTGACGCTCCGTAGCAGGAGTCCCTTCTTCCGGCGTCGAAGAGGTTTCTCCCGACAGAAGGAGGTTGCCCGTGCCTCGCCTTACTCGTTCGGCCCTGCTCATCCTGTCCGGTCTTGCGGTGATCGCCCCATCCGTGCCGGCGGGGGCGGACCACGGCAACGCGGACCAGGCCAGCCCGAACATGATCCATCACGCTCAGGTGGACAGAGGCGGGACCAATTCGGACCTGGCCTTCTGGAACAACATCGCCGCTGCCGGGAATTACAGTGGGCCGCGTCTGCTCGATATCACCAAGCCTCAGAATCCGGTGACCCTCTCGACGATCACATGTCGCGGGCCACAGGGGGATGTCTCCTTCTATCAGGCGAAGGATCGCCTCCTGCTCTTCGTCTCGGTGGACACCCCGCAGACCACCACAGGCCCACCGCCCGGTGGCAAGGACTGCGTCAGTAAC
>DASZKM010000112.1:0-8185 GCA_035947055.1 Actinomycetota bacterium | reverse complement strand
GAATCATCCGCTCGCAGCGTGACACGCTCCGTGAGCGACAGTGCTCTGACCAGCGGAAAGGCAAGAGACCACGTGACCACGAACGACATGCTCGAGGCGCTCCGGCGCCTCGTCGAGGCGGAGTCCTACTCGGGGGATCCGGACGGCATCGAGGCGTGCGGGCGGGCCATCGACGAGCTGTGCGGTGACCTGCTCGGCCAGGCCTGCGAGCCCGCCGGCCCCCACCTGATGTGGAAACGCCAGGGGGATCGCCCGGTCCTCCTTCTGTGCCATTTCGACACGGTGTGGCCGCCGGGAACGCTGTCCGCGTTCCCGTTCAGAGTCGAGGAAGGGGTGGCCCGCGGCCCCGGAACCTTCGACATGAAGGCGGGCATCGTGCAATGCCTGTGGGCGCTGCGAAGCGTCGACACCGGTCCGGTCACCGTCCTGTTCACCGCGGACGAAGAGATCGGCAGCCCCACCTCCCGCCCGCTGATCGAGGAGCACGCCCGTGACGCGCGGGCCGCGCTGGTGCTGGAGCCCGCGTCGGGGTCGAGTGTGAAGGTCGCCCGCAAGGGCGTGGCGCAATGGCGGCTCGACGTCACCGGACGTGCGGCGCACGCGGGCCTGGCTCCCGAGGAAGGCATCAACGCCGCGGTGGAGCTGGCCGGCCAGATCGACCGGCTCCAAGAGTTGGCCCGGCCCGACGACGGCACCACGGTGACGGTGACCACGATGGCGGGTGGATCGGCATCGAACGTCGTGCCGGAGTCGGCGTGGTGCACGATCGATGCCAGGATGTGGAGCGTGGGCGAGGCCGATCGTCTGGCGTCGGAGCTGGCGAAGCTCGAGCCGGCGCTTCCCGGTGCACGGCTGGCGGTGACGGGCGGGCTGGGCCGGGCGCCGCTGGAGCGCGACGCCACGGAAGCGCTGTACGGCCGCCTGATGCGTCTGGGATACGAGGTCGGCGGCGCCGCGGTGGGCGGGGCCAGCGACGGCAACATCACCGGTGGGCTGGGAACACCCACCCTCGACGGCCTCGGGGCCGTGGGGGGCGGCGCTCATGCCCGTACCGAGCACGTCCTCGTCGACGAGATGCCCCGGCGGGCGGAGATGGTGGCCCGGTTGGTGGAGGATCTTCTGTCGGATGGCTGATCTGACGATCCGCCCGCTGTCATCCGTGGACGACGTGCGGGCCGCGGCCTCACTGTTCGACCGGATCTGGGGCGAACGCCGCGTGGTGGGCGCGCCCCTCCTCCGGGCCCTGGCCGCGCACGGGGGCCAGGTCCTGGGAGCGTTCCAGAACGACGAGATGGTCGGAGCGCAGGTCGGGTTGATCGGGCTGGGCGAGTCCGGACCGCTCCTCCACTCCCACATCACCGGGGTCGCGCCCGAGGTCCAGCACCAGGGCGTGGGGTTCCGGCTGAAGCTGGCCCAGCGCGAGTGGTGCCTGGAGCGCGGGATCGACACGGTGAGCTGGACGTTCGATCCGCTCGTGGCCCGCAACGCTCGGTTCAACCTTCACAAGCTGGGAGCGGTGGCGGTGCGGTTCCACCGCGACTACTACGGGCCGATGTACGACGCGTTCAACCGAGGAGACCGCTCGGACCGGCTCGAGGTGCACTGGGAGCTGCGCACGCCCCGGGTGGAGGCGGCATGCGCCGGGCCGGTGCCCGAGCGGAGCGGCGAGGTCGCGGTGCTCCTGGGCGAGAAGGACGGATGGCCCGAGCCCCAGCGCGGATCCGGCGGACCTCCGCTCTCGGTTCGGGTTCCGCTCGACTACCACGGCCTGCGCGAGGACGAGCCCGCTGCCGCGGCGGCGTGGCGCGACGCGGTTGCGGACGCGCTGGAAACCGCGTTCGCCGACGGGCTCCGCGGCGGGGACTTCACCCGCCAGGGCGCCTACGTGCTCGAGCCCACATGAAAGGGCTCGCGGCGGTCGAGCTCCTCCGCGTCCGTCTGCCCTTGGTCCGGCCATTCACCACGTCGTTCGGAACGACCTCGGCGAAGGAGTGCGTGCTGGTTCGGGCGGCCGGAGACGACGGGGCGGAGGGATGGGGTGAGTGCACGGCGATGGAACGGCCCGCGTACTCCGGCGAATGGGTTGACGGCGCGTGGCTGCTCCTCCGAGATCACCTCGTCCCGGCGGTGTTCGCCGAGCGGGCGCCGGGGGTGCGAGGCCACCCCATGGCGACCGCCGCGGTGGAGATCGCCCTGCTGGACCTGCAGCTTCGCCGCGAAGGCGTGAGTCTCGCCAAGCACCTGGGCGGGGTCCGTGGCCGAGTGCCCTGCGGCGTGTCCCTGGGGATCGAGGGCAGCATCGACGACCTGCTCGACCTGGTGAAGCAATACGTGTCCGCGGGTTATCGGCGTATCAAGCTGAAGATCGAGCCCGGACGGGATGTCGAGGTGGTTCGCGCGGTGCGCGACGCGTTCCCCGACACCCCGCTGTCGGTGGACGCCAACGCGGCATACGACCGCGAAACCGCGAGCGAGCTCCAAGGACTGGACGAGCTCGGCCTTGAATACATCGAGCAGCCGCTGGCCGAGGATGACGTGGCCGGCCACGCCGATCTGCAGCGTCGCCTGGCCACACCGATCTGCCTGGACGAGACCATCACGTCGTCCGTTGCCGCCCGGGGAGCCATCGAGCTCGGAGCGTGCCGGGTGATCAACGTCAAGGTCGGCCGGGTCGGGGGCCTGGCGGAGACCGTCCGCATCCATGAGCTCGCCCGGGATATGGACGTGCCGTTGTGGGTCGGGGGCATGCTGGAGACCGGCCTGGGACGTGCGGTGAACGTGGCGGTGGCGTCGCTCCCGAGATTCACACTTCCCGGCGACACCAGCGGGTCGGACCGGTATTTCGATCGGGATCTCACGGAGCCGTTCGTGGTGGAGGACGACGGCACGATGCGGGTGCCGACCGGAGCCGGTCTGGGCGTGACACCGATCCCCGAGGTGCTCGAGCAAGCGACGGTCGACCGGCTCACGCTCCGGCCCTGAGCTGGGAGGAAGCTTCCTGAGAAGAGCCCGGGGTCGCTACGGAACGGTGACCTGAACGGACCGGACCGCCGAGCCGTTGCCCGCCTCGTCCACGGCCCGAACCATCAGCGTGTGGCGGCCGGAGGCCAGCTGGATCTGGAGCACCTCCCGGCTGCCGGGTTGTCCGGGCGTCTCCCGGATCTGGACCGCCGAGCCGTCTCCCCAATCGGGTTGATCGACGTGACCGTCGATCCGACGCACTTCGTAGCGCGCCGCCCGGCCGCACGAACCGTCGTCGCCCGGCGCGCGGAACCGGACGTGCGTGGGTCCGTTCCCCGGCTGCGCTTGGGCCTCGAGCTCGACGACGGGATCGGGCCGCTCGGCGTCGGTGTGGTAGTTGCCGGAGTTGTACGCGTCGTGGCCGTACTCCGGCCACTGGCTGGCGGCCACGCATGCCGCGTTGGTCCCCGCCCGGATGTCGAGCGGGAACGCCCGGAGGTAGCCCTCGCGCGTCACGGTGACCAGCTTGAGCGGTCCTGACGCTTCCTCCGTCCCGACGGCCGCCGCCGCGATGTGCCATCCGCCGGTGAAGAACCGCGTGGCGGTGGCGCTGGTAGAGGTCAGCCCGGCCGAAACCGTGTCGCTCATGGCAGTGCCCTGAGTGATCTCGGCCAGGCCGTCACCGCTCACGTCGGCCACGATCGGCTCGGTGAAGAACTGGAGGTCGTTGACGTTGATGGGGAAGTTCGGCTCGAACCGGCCCGTGGCGGCATTCCATGACAGCAGGTGGTCCTCCGCGGCTGGCTGGTGCGCGGGCAGGGCGACGTCGAGCAGGCGCTGGAGGCCGGCGCCGGGCCCGGCCACCGACAGATGGTTCCCGCCGTCCAGCGATCCGATGGCCAGCGCGCCGACGCCCAGGTAGGACGGAAAGTCCGCCGAGGTCGATCCCGGCCCGCCGGGCGAGCTGGCCATCGTGATGTAGTCCCCCGTCGGACCCGTCCCGTAGTACGACGAGCCATCGTGATTGAGCAGGTACACCGGGCCGGCCGCCGAGGCGATGGCGATCTCCAGCTGGTCGTCGCGGTCGGCCACGCCCTTCACGTCCGCCAGCACGGCCTGGGTATTCGTTCCCTCCCCCACGTACGGCAGCAGGTCGACGACCAGCAGCGCGATCGGGACGGGCCACCCGTCCACGTAAGCCTGATCCTGGGTGTGCGCCGTGGCGTCCGTCTGGGGCGTTCCCGGATGGGCGGCGCCCTCATGATGGAGGGCATAAACCCGGGTGTTGCCCGAGCCGCCGATGTTCGATTCCAGCACGGGGTCGGTGACCAGCTCGGCGTTGGGATCCTCCTCGTACTCCTCGTTGACCCCGATGACGACCTCCAGGTCGCCGTCACGGTCCACATCGCCCAGGCTGGGCGTGACCAGGACCTTGGTTCCTCGCAGGTCGCCGGCATCGGGCTTGTACGTCACGAACCGGGTCGTGGGATCCATGGCCGCGACCTTCTCCGGGTCGCGAAGGATCACCGGCCAGCCTCGAACCGGGCTCCCGTCCTCGTGCCACGCGTACACGTGGCCGTCGTTGCTGCCCACGACGAGCTCCAGGCCTCGCCGGGACGGATCGAGATCGCCGACCGCCGGAGCGGAGTTGATGCCCCAGTCCCGGTCGTTCCGAGCGTCACGCTTGGGCGGTCCCGGCTCATAGTCATCGCACGCCGGGATCGTCTCCGGGCCGCACGGCCGCTCGCGCGACAGATCGAGGTCGACCCGGACGGGGAACCCGGCCCGCCGCGAGCCGTCGTGCTCCCAGACGTACAGCTTCCCTTCCAGGTCACCGGCGGACACCTCCATGGTGCCGTCCCCATCGAGGTCCGCCACGGCCAAGCTGCCGAGCAGCACGCTTCCCCGGACGTCGGTGACCGACACCTTCCCGTTCGTGTAGCCGTTCCGCCCGGTCGTGCGGATCCCCGGATAGGGATCGGTCTTCACCGGCCAGCCGGGAAGCTCCCGCCCCGCGGCCAGGTCGGTGTAGGCGTGGATCACGCCGTCTTCCGTGGGAAGCAGGAGCTCGTCTTCGCCGTCGCCGTTCAGGTCGTGGAACGACGGTGACCCCGCGCCTCCGGCTGGCAGCCCACCCACCCCGGTGTCCTCCCGAAGGACGGACTCGCGAGCCGGGTACACGTCGATCTGCTTCTGGCTCACGGCCTCGTTGTTGACGGTGTCGGCTTGGTCGACCGGGTGAGCGATGACCCGGACGCGGAGCCGGATCCCGAACCGCTCCGGCTGGAACTCGCTCGTCGGGTCGGTGGCCGGATCGAACGGGTTGGCATCGTTCCGCAGCGCGGTGGCCAGGTCCCGGACGTCGATCCGGCCGAGCTCTCCTTCGAACGCCTCCCGCAGATCCCGTCCGGAGGCGGCGACCGTCCACGGGCCGTCGCTGCGCTCCTCGCTTCCCGACGCCGGGCGGCTGACCGGCCACTTCTGGCCCTGGACGTGCGGCGCCCACTCCAGCACCCAGTCGAACCGGCCGCCCTCGGCGGTCACCCGGTTGGCCGCCACGCGGCCGTGGACGACGACCGCATCCCGGTCGGCCGGGTCGTCGGGAAGAACGAGCTCGAACGTGCTCGGGTCGTAGCCGTACTGCCGCCACCGACGCGGCGAGGAGATGTCGGCCTCCGGAGGGATCCGGTCCTGGGCCGTCAGGAGGCTGTCACCGACGCCGTACGGGCCCGGCGGCACGTACTCCTTGGCGCCGTCCCCGCCGACGAACCGCAGCAGCCGGGCGGCATTGCTTCGTCCGTATCCGAAGAAGTAGTCCCATCCCCTCACGCTCTGGTACCGGATCGATCCGGGGATCGTGGTCCCGTAGTTGTTCGGCGGCGCAGCGGGCGCCGCTCCCGCCGGGGCGTCGTCGCAGAAGTCGTGGGCGGGACACGGTGAGGAGAAATCGATGTCGTCGGCCGAGAGCCGCCACAGCTGCATGGCCTCCTCCGCCGACAGCGCGAAGGGCGCCCTGGTGCCGTCGTCCCGGATGTACCTGGTCATGGCGCCCGTCTCCACGGCGTTGAGGGCCGCCGAGTACAGGAGCCCCGACACGCCGGAGGAGCGCCCCGTGGCCTCCGAGGAGCAGCTGGTCGATGGGATCGAGACGTACGTGTAGCCGCCGAAATTCGTGCACCCGTTGAAGTACAGGTAGCTGTTCGGCCGTCCCGCCGGCGAGATCCCCGACGTTCGGATCGAGTTGACCACCATCGTGTGGTCGTAGGCGGCAGGCCAATTGTGGTGCCCGGCGGCCTCGTCCGCCTCCGAGGCGTTGATGATCACGCCGTTCTCGTAGGCGTAGTCCGCGGCGGCCTGGCCGAACGACGTGTGGTTGAGAGTCCCCAGGGCCTCTTGAACCACGCTCACCCCGTTGTCGACCGCGTAGATGACGGCCTCGGCCCAGTGGTTGACGTCGGCGATGAACGAATCGCCGACCCGCATCGGCATCATCATGCAGTTCGGGCACTGGCCGTCGCTGCCCTCGCCGGCCTCCCCGGTGGAGTCTTCGGCTTCCCCGGTCCCGTGACCGTAGTCGGTGTCGTCCTGTGGGTTGTTGTCGTTCTCGAAGAAGTCCCAGCCCGAGATGTCGTCCCGGTACCCGTTGTCATCGGCGTCCGTGCCGTCGCTGAACGTTCGGATCAGATCCTCGGGGTCGATGGCCCCGTTGTCGTTGAGGTCGGAGACGCGCGAGTCACGGGCATAGTCGAGGCCGTTGAAGACCCCATCCCCGGTCACGTCGTACCCGTCGAACCGATCGTCGTCAGGGTTGGGGCCGCCCTCCGGCACCGGCAGCTCTCCCCGGTTCAGGTAGTACTTGTCGATGAGCTCGGGGCGGTCCTCCTCCCACCGGATCCCGGAGTCGAGGACCGCGATGACCACATCGGGCCGGCCGGTCGACACCTCCCAGGCCCGGTTCGTGCCGACCCCCTTCACGCCGTAGAGCTCCTGCGGGTTGTTGGCCACCAGCGGGTCGTACTCGGGAGTGTTGGGACCGTCCCGGTGGTCGGTGTACTTCCAGTCCCGCACGCAGTCGAAGTCGGCGGGAAGCTCGGAAGATCTCGGGGAGCAGTTCCCGTCCTGGATGAACAGGTACGACGGGTAGTCGTAGGGGTTCGCCGGGCCCGGCCGCCCGTAGGGCAATACCGCGCCGGCCGGCGTGGCCAGCCCGGCCACCAACGCCACGGCGGCCAGGAGCGACCACGTGCGGATGCGTACGGGCACCTTCGGTCGGACGGGCATTCGGGTCACCATGAACATTCGACGTCGAGGCTGCCCGACCCTGCCCTCGGCTAGACTCGCCGCCATGGCCGACGCGGCCCACGCGGTCGTCGCTCGCAGGCTGGTCAAACGTTTCGGAGAGGTCGAGGCGGTCAAGGCCGTCGACTTCCGGGTCTCCCAGCGCGAGTGCTTCGGCTTCCTCGGGCCGAACGGGGCGGGCAAGACCACCACGATGCGGATGATCGCCTGCATCTCGCCGCCGTCGGCCGGCGAGCTCACGGTTCTGGGGCTTCCCGTCGGCCGCGGTCGCGAGATCCGACGTCGCATGGGCGTTGTTCCCCAGGAGAACAACCTCGACGAGGAGGTGTCGGTCCTCGACAACCTGCTGATCTACGCCCGGTACTTCGACATCCCCCGGCGCATCGCCCGGCCCACGGCGGAAGAGCTGCTGCACTTCGTCGCTCTCCAGGACAAGCGGGACTGGCGCATCGACCGCCTGTCCGGAGGGATGAAGCGGCGGCTCCTCGTCGCGCGCGCCCTGATCAACGACCCCGACCTCGTCGTCCTCGACGAGCCGACCACCGGCCTCGACCCACAGGCCCGGCACTTGGTGTGGGACAAGCTGCGCGAGCTGACGAGCGAGGGAAAGACCCTCATCCTCACGACCCACTACATGGACGAGGCAGCGCAGCTGTGCGACAGGTTGTGCATCATGGAGGGCGGCAGGATCATCTCCGAAGGCGCCCCGCGCGACCTGATCGAGGAGCACGTAAGCCCCGAGGTCCTAGAGTTCCGGGCGAATCCCGATGCTTTAGAGAAGCTGGCTTACATAGTCTCCGAAGTGGCCGACGGCGTCGACCGCTTCGGAGAGACGCTCCTCGTGTACACCTCGGACTCGGACGCGGTGGCGCGCAAAGCTAAGGAGTCCGGTGTTCCGGTCGACAATACCCTGTACCGGCATGCG
>DASZKM010000111.1:0-1886 GCA_035947055.1 Actinomycetota bacterium | reverse complement strand
CCGGGACACGGCCGCGTACGCGCGGCTTCTGGCCGCGGCCAGATCCTCCCCCAGGGCGCTCACGGCGAGCACTCGTCCACCGGCGGTCACCACTCTACCGTTCCGCCGGGCGGTTCCCGAGTGGAAAACGACGACCCTGTCGCTCTCTCCGGCCTCATCGAGTCCTTGGATCGGGAGATCGGTCCCATAGAGGCCCGGGTACCCCCCCGAGGCCACGACGACCGTGACGCACGCCTCCTCGGTCCATCTCGGGGAGCGGTCCCCGAGCGCGCCGTCGGCGCACGCCGCCAGGAGATCCCCGAGGTCCTCGTCCAGGCGAGGGATGACCGCCTCGGCCTCGGGGTCACCGAACCGGCAGTTGAACTCCAGGACCTTGGGGCCCTCCTCGGTCAGCATCAGGCCCGCGTACAGCACGCCGCGGTATTCGATGCCCTCGGCCGACAGCGCCCGAACTGCCGGTTCCAGCACCTCGGAGACGATCCGGTCCCATGTCGCGTCTACGAACGGAACCGGCGAGTACGCGCCCATCCCGCCGGTGTTCGGCCCCGCATCGCCGTCGTGAGCCCGCTTGAAGTCCTGGGCCGGCTCGAGCGGGATCACCGTGCGGCCATCGGTCAGCGCCAGGGCGGAGACCTCCCGGCCCTCCAGGTGCTCCTCGATCAGGACCCGCTCCCCGGCGAGGCCGAACACCCCCTCGACCAGGGCCGCCTCCAGCGCCTGCACGGCCTCGTCCCGGGTCGCGGCAACCGTCACTCCTTTCCCCCCAGCCAGCCCGTCGGCCTTGATGACGTACGGAGGCTCGAACACGTCGAGGGACATGACCGCCCGGGTGATGTCGTCGGTGATCTCCGCGCGGCCGGTGGGGATGCCGTGCCGCTGACATACCTCTTTGGCCCACACCTTCGACCCTTCGATCATGGCCCCCGCCGCCGTGGGGCCGAAGGCCCGCAGCCCGCGAGCACGGAGCTCGTCCACCAGCCCAGCCACCAGCGGCGCCTCCGGACCGACCACGGTGAGGTCGACGCGCTCCCGCTCCGCCAGTGACGCGATACCCGCCACGTCCGTGGCATCGACCGGGACGCATCTCGCCACGTCTTCGATCCCGGCGTTCCCCGGCGCGGCCACGACCTGTTCCACCGAAGGGCTTCGAGCGAGCTTCCAGGCCAGGGCGTGCTCCCGGCCGCCGCCCCCAACGACCAGAACCCGCACCGCCTACGCGGCCTCCACGGTCTGCTCCCGGGAGGGCCCCACCGATACGGTCCGGACCGGGATGCCGGCCAGATCCGCGATGCGGTCCACGTACTTCCGGGCGGCGGAGGGAAGCTCGCCCACGGCCCGGGCCTCGGACAGCTCCTCCGGCCACCCTTCCATCTCCTCGTACACCGGCTCCGCCTTGTGGACGATGGACTGGTGGGGCGGGAAGTCCTCGTACGTCCGTCCCTCGTACCGGTATGCCACGCAGAGCTGCACCGAGGGCAGGCCGGAGAGAACGTCCAGCTTGGTCAGGAAGATCTCGGTCAGGCCGTTCACTCGCGCGGCGTACCGGAGGAGAACCGCGTCGAACCACCCGCACCGCCGCACCCGTCCGGTCGTCGTTCCGAACTCCTGGCCCCGCTCCTGCATCAGGGCCCCCGCCTCCCCCTGATCCTCGGTGGGGAACGGTCCCGACCCGACCCGGGTGACGTAGGCCTTGGTCACCCCGATGACCCGGTCAACCTGTGTGGGGCCGACCCCCGCTCCCACCAGCGCGCCGCCGGCCACGGGGTTCGATGACGTCACGAACGGATACGTGCCGTGGTCGAGATCGAGCATCGTCGCCTGGGCCCCCTCGAAGATCACCGTCCGGCCGTTGTCGAGCGCCTCCCAGCACATGCGCGACGTGTCCG
>DASZKM010000110.1:0-6863 GCA_035947055.1 Actinomycetota bacterium | reverse complement strand
GGGACGGCGCAGTAGGCGCGGACGGGTTCCGCCCGTGACAGCGGGGGTCTGCGGGCGAGCGATGGCCCGAGACCGCGAGTGGGCGGTGCCGGGAGGCATCGCCAACCGGGGTGGTACCGCGGGGCCGCACGCCTCGTCCCTGGGGGACGGGGCGTTTTGCTGTGTCGGGGGGATGTCGGTGACGCGATACGAGCCGGTTGATCCGAGCGTGGATCTTCCCGCCTTGGAGCGGGAGGTCCTGGCGTTCTGGCGAGACGCGGGGGTGTTCGAGAAGAGCCTTCGAGCGCGGGAAGGCTCGCCCGAGTGGGTGTTCTACGAGGGACCTCCTACGGCGAACGGCAAGCCCGGCATCCACCACGCCGAGTCCCGGACGTTCAAGGACCTCTATCCCCAGTACCGGACGATGACCGGCCACTACGTGGCTCGCCGGGCGGGGTGGGACTGCCACGGTCTCCCCGTGGAGCTCGAGGTGGAACGGGAGATCGGAACCAAGACCAAGCGCGACATCGAGGCGTTCGGCATCGAGGAGTTCAACCGGCGGTGCCGGGCCTCGGTGACCCGCTACGTGGAGGACTGGGAACGCCTCACCGAGCGCCTGGGGTTCTGGATCGACATGTCCCAGGCGTACTTCACGATGTCCCCGGAGTACATCGAGAGCGTGTGGTGGTCGCTGAAGGAGCTCCACCGGCAGGGTCTGCTGTACGAGGCCCATCGCTCGGTGGCCTACTGCCCGCGGTGCGGGACCGCGCTGTCGGACCACGAGGTGGCCCTGGGGTACTCGACGGTGGTCGACCCCAGCGTGTACGTGAAGCTCCCCATCACGGAGTCGCCGAACCGTCCCGATCTGGTGGGGTCCTCGCTGGTCATCTGGACCACGACACCGTGGACCCTTCCCTCGAACATCGGCGCGGCCGTGGCTCCCGACCAGACGTACGTCCGCGCGGAGGTCGACGGCCAGGGACTGGTGGTGGCCGAACGGCTGGTCGGGCCCTCGCTGGGGGAGGACGCCACCCGCGGCGAGACGTTCCCGGGCAGCGACCTGGTCGGAGTCCGGTACGAGCCCCCATATCCCAACGTGGACGGCGACGTCCACCGCGTGGTGACGGGCGACTTCGTGGGCATGGACGAGGGCACGGGGATCGTGCACATCGCCACCGGCTTCGGGTCGGAAGACCTGGAGGTGGGACGGCGGGAGGGATGGCCGATCTACCGCCCGGTCGATGACGACGGGAAGTTCACCGACGAGGCGCCCGAGTTCGTCCGTGGCCGGGCGGTGAAGGAGACCGACGAGGACATCACCGGGGATCTCGAACGGAGCGGGCGGCTGCTGCGCGCCGAACGCTACGAGCACACCTATCCGCTGTGCTGGCGGTGTGACACTCCCCTGCTGTACATGGCCCGGACCTCCTGGTACATCCGGACGACGGCCAAGAAGGACCGGCTCCTGGAGGTCAACGAGTCGGTGGGCTGGTACCCCGAGCACGTGAAACACGGCCGGTACGGCGACTGGCTGGAGAACAACGTCGACTGGGCGCTCTCACGCGAGCGGTACTGGGGAACGCCGTTGCCCGTGTGGCGGTGCGGGAACGGGCACGTGACGGTGATCGGCTCGCTGGCCGAGCTCTCGGAGCGGGCCGGCCGAGACGTCGGCGCCGTCGATCCGCACCGGCCCGCCATCGACGAGGTGGAGATCCCTTGCCCCGAGTGCGGGGAGACTGCCCGGCGGGTCCCCGAGGTGATCGACACCTGGTACGACTCCGGAGCCATGCCCTACGCCCAGTGGGCGTACCACCCCGACCTGAACCGCGGCCTCGACGAGGCCCGGGCTCGGATCCCCGCCGACTTCATCTCGGAGGGGATCGACCAAACGCGCGGATGGTTCTACTCGCTGATGGCTGAAGGCGTCCTGCTGTTCGACGACGCCGCCTACCGCAACTGCGTGGTGCTGGGCCTGTTGCTCGACAAGGAGGGCCGGAAGATGTCGAAGCGGCTCGGCAACGTCGTCGACCCGTGGGAGGTGCTCGACCGATACGGGGCCGACGCGTTGCGGTGGTTCTTCATCGTGGCCGGATCTCCATGGTCGGACCGTCGCGTGTCGAACGAAGGCATCGAGGACGGCGTGCGGCGTCTGCTGTTGACGGTGTGGAACGTGTACGCGTTCTACGTCACGTACGCCAACGCCGACGACGTCGACCCGGCCACGGGCGATGCGACCGACCCGCCGCTGCTCGACCGGTGGATCCTGTCCCGGCTGGCCGGCACCGTGGCGGCGGCTCGCGCCGGCCTGGACGCCTACGACGCCACCGGCGCGGGGCGGCAGATCGCAGGGTTCGTCGACGACCTCTCGAACTGGTACGTGCGGCTGGCCCGGCGGCGGTTCCGGGGACCGGGCGGGACCCCATCATCCGATGCGCCCAGCGCCCATCAGACGCTCTACGAATGCCTGACGACGCTGTGCCGGCTCCTGGCACCATTCACCCCGTTCATCGCGGACGCGATGTGGCGCAACCTCGTCCGGGAAGGCCCCGAGTCGGTCCACCTGGCGGACTACCCGCAGGCGGACGACGTCGACCGAGACGAACGGCTGGAGGCGGCCATGGAATCGGCACGGCGGATCGTGTCGCTGGGACGGACGGTTCGAACGGAGGCGGGGGTCAGGGTTCGGCAGCCGCTGCGACGAGCGATCGTGCACGCGGGGGGTGATCCGAAGGTTCTCGAGCCATTGCTGGGTCTGGTGGCCGAGGAGCTCAACGTGGGTGAGGTCTCCGTGGTGGAGTCGGCGGAGACGCTGGCCGGGTGGCGAGCGATCCCCAACTACCGGGCCCTCGGGCCACGTCTGGGCAAGGCCGTACAGGAGGTCGCGCGGATGCTAGACGGCAACGAGCAAGCCGCCGCGGCGCTGGCCCGAGGAGAACGGGTTGAGCTGGTCACGTCTTCGGGCGAGGTCGAGGTGGGACCGGAAGATGTCGAGCTGGAGCGGGAGTCGGTCGGCGGGTGGGGCGTCGCCGCGGAAGGGGGGCTGACCGTCGGTCTCGACCTGGAGATCACCCCGGAGCTGGCCCGCGACGGCATGGCTCGAGAGCTGGTCCGGTTCATCCAGGACGCCCGCAAGGCCGCCGGCCTGGACATCGCCGACCGAATCGAGCTCGGGGTGACCGCCGGCGGCCCCATCGCCGAGGCAGTGGACGAACGCGCGGAGTGGATCGCGGGCGAGGTGCTGGCCCGCCGGCTGGTCCGCGGATCACTGGACGGCGCGGAGCACCGTGAGGAGCGCACGATCGATGGCCATACCGCGGTCGTCGAGCTCCGGCGGGCGGCGGGTTAGTCGGTCCGGCTAGTCGCCCGGCTTGCAGACCCCGCAGGCGTTGTACCCGCGGCGCTTGGCGGTGGTCATCGACAGCCGCTCGGTGTCGCGCTTTCCCTTCACGAACCGGCAGCTCGCCTCGTGGTACGTCCCCCGCTCGGGGAGGGCAACCACCGTTGCCGACGTGGAGCGAGCGGCGGCGGCGGACTTCTTGGCCGTGGTCTTCTTCGGGGTGGCGGGCTTCCGGGACGCCGGCTTCTTGGCGGCGGGCTTGCGGGTGGTGGGGGTGGCCGGAGACGGAGCGCTGGCCGGTGCCTTGGTGGCCGGACGTGTCGGGGCCTTCCTGCGGGCGGGGGCGGGCCGCGTCAATGTGGTTTCGGCCGTCCTTGCAGCCGCCGCTCCGGGCGGAGGACCGTAGGGCGCCCCGGCCGTCGCCGGCTGGACCGGGCGCTTGCGGAGGATGCCGCCCAGGAGGAACAGCATGGCTCCGACGCTGGCAGCGATCGACACGTAGATGAAGGTCAGGCCCTCACGGGTCAAGCCATAGATCAGGCTGCCCACTGCAGCCGCGAGCAGCACCCAAGACAGCACGATCACGTCGTCCTCCCTCCGTCACGTGGGGCCGTCGCGGGCATCATTCCTCTCCCCAGAAGAGCTCCCGAAGCGAGGGCTCCCCCTCCTCTCCTTTCTGAGCTCTCTTCTGGCCGGCCTTCGCCGACGAGCGAGGCGGCTCGTCCGGAGCCCACGCGCTCTCCCACGCGGACACCAGAGGGTCCTTCTCATCCGACAGGTCCGAGGGCTCGGGGGTCCACGCCGCGGTCGGCTCATCCACGCTCGTCCGCGGGGCCGGTGCCGGGGTCTCGGCGGCGACCTCCACCGGCTCGGGGGCAGCCACCGGCTCCGGCTCGGCGACCGGCTCTGACGCGGGTAGGGCGGTCTCGCGAGCCCGGCGAGCCTCTTCCTTCAGCCAGCCGGCATGGCCCTGCACCAAGGACGCGATCTTCTGCAGGAACCGGCGTTCCTCGAGGACGAACGTGGACGGCACACCACCGCCACCGCCCGCGCTGGCGGTCAACCGGGCGGCGTGCTCCCGGGCCTGTCGCACGATGGCCTCGGCTTGCCGTTGCGCGGCAGCCGTTGAGGGCCCGGCGCCGCCTTCCTCCAGCTGCTCGCGGAGTCGCTTGTTCTCCTCGTGCAGGGCGGCGAGGTCTTCGGTCACCTGGTCCAGGAACTCGTCCACGTCGCGCTCGTTGTAACCGCGGAACGCGAGCCGGAACACGTGCTGTTGGACGTCGACCGGCGTCAGCCGGGGACGGTCCTCGTTCCCGGAGAACCCAGGGGCTTCATCCGTCTTCTGTCGCTTCTTCCTGGCCACGTCTTCCTCCTAGAAACCGAGCCCGCAGCCGAGGACACTCTGGATGGCGCCGATGGCCACGAACACGATGATCGGGGATAGATCCAGACCCACCGCGCCCATCCTAACGGGCGGCAGCAGGCCTCTGACAAGCCCCAGCACCGGCTCGGTCAGGTCATGCACCAGGTCCCAAAGTGTGCGGCCCACTCCGGTGATCGGCGGGCGGAACCAGGAAAGGATGATCCTCACGAAGAGGATGACCCAGTAGATGGACAGGACGACGCAGATGATCCGGATGACCGTCATCCGCCGTCCTCCCTAGAGCTGGTTGTAGAACCCTCCCTCGCGGAGGCGCTCGCGCTCCTCCGCCGAGACCTCGACGTTGGCCGGGGTCAGCAGGTAGACGCGGTTCGCCACCAGCTCGATCTTGCCGTCGTGGGCGAAGACCAGCCCGGACGCGAAATCGACCAGCCGGCGGGCGATGGCGTCGTCGGTCCCCTGCAGGTTCATGATCACCGGCACCCCGTCGTTGAACCGCTCCCCCAGCTCCCGGGCCTCGTTGAAGCGCTTGGGCTCGGCCCGGTGGATGGAGCCACCGGCATGACGGGACTGCGGGATGGTCCGCACGATGGCCTCCCCGTGGTCGGCGGTGGCCACGTCTTCGCGGCGCATGGTGCGCACCGCGGAGACCTCGTCGTTCTGGACCGGATGCGGCCGCGCGAACCGCGACTCGCCCTCGGAACGGGGGCCGGCCGTCTCCATGTCGTCGAACTCGTCCTCTTCGACGAGGCCCAGGTACTTCATCGTCTTCCGCCACATCCCTGGCATCGGCTACCCTCCCGCGACTTGGTTGCCCGTCCGCGCGCCGAAGATGGCCGTTCCGATCCGAACCATCGTAGCGCCTTCCTGTACCGCCGCCTCCAGATCCGCTGACATCCCCATCGACAGCTCGGTGAGGTCCTCGAACCGCGATCGAAGCACGTCACGAAGCTCTCGCAGCCGAGCGAAGGACGGGCGGGGATCTTCTCCGAGCGGGGCGACGGCCATGAGCCCGCGGACCCGAAGTCCCCGCAGCGTCTGGGCGCGCTCCACGAAGGACTCCGCTTCCGTGAACGGGACGCCGACCCGGCCTCCAGCGAAGTCGACTTCCACCAGGCACTCCATTCGGCGACCCCGCTCCTCTGCCAGGGCGGCCAGACGATCGGCCGCCCCGCCGGGCTCCAACGTCTGGACCAGGTCCGCGGCGTCCAGGATCCGGGGGATCTTGTTTCGCTGGAGCCGCCCCACGAAATGCCACGTGGCGCCGGGAACGCGGTCCTTCTTGATGACCAGATCCTGCACGTAGTTCTCCCCGAACTCGGAGACCCCGGCCCTCGCGGCCAGGGCGATCCTCTCGGGGGGCACGCCCTTGGTGACGGCGATCAGGCGGACCTCGTCGTCCTTTCGACCCGACAGCCGGCACGCCCGGGCGATCCGTTCGCGAACCGCCCCGACGGCCCTCTCCAAGTCGGAGATGTTATCACTTGAGTTAACAGAAGGTAGCAATTGCGCTCTCTCGTTATCTCTCGTCCCTCTGGTCACAGACGCATGGCGATCAGGGCCTGACGTCCCGTGGATCCATCCCGCCGATGGGAGAAGAACCGGTCCGGCTGGCACGCCGTGCAGTCCAGGGAGCGCTCGACCACGTCGACACCGGAGGCGCGAAGGGCGGCCTCCGTCGTGGCCGGCAGATCCAGGAAGAGCCCGTCCCGTCGCTGTTCGGTCATCGCCCGGCCGGTCCCGGCCTCCACGGCCTGGGCCACGGGAACGTCGATCTCGTAGTGGCAGGGGCCGATGGCCGGCCCGATCGCGGCCCGGACGTCAGCTGGCCTGCTGAACCGACGCACCGCGCGGGCCAGGATGCCCGCGGCCAGGCCTCGCCAGCCCGCGTGGACGGCGACCAGGCGACCCTCGCGCTTCGAGGCCAGCACCAGCGGGACGCAGTCCGCGGCCAGGACGGCCACGGGGGTTCGTGGGCGGGTCGTGGCCAGCGCGTCGGGCCGGCGAAGGGCGCGCCACGGGCGATGGAATCCAGCTCCCGCCCGACCACCTCCCACCCCGCTCACCCTCGATCCGTGAGGTTGCCGGGAGGTGGCAAAGGGCGGGATGCCCAATGCGTCGGCGACTCGGCGGCGGTTATGCCGCACGTTCGAGGGTCGATCGCCG
>DASZKM010000109.1:0-5615 GCA_035947055.1 Actinomycetota bacterium | reverse complement strand
GATCCATTGCAGGAACCGGCGGAACGGGACGTACTCACCGTAGGGAAGCAGCACGTTCTTCGCGTACCGGTCCGTAACCTGTCCCCCCGCCGTATACAGGAGAAGCTCGTTACGAAGCTTCCCCGGTTGAACTTCGGTGATCGCCCCGACCAGCGTCGGGGCTCCCACGGTCCGTATGGCGTCGGTCACCAGCCGGCCCAGCTGCGGGTCGCGGGTCGGATCGTGGTCCACGGAGTTCTCCGGCCACACCGCGAGGTCCGGTGGGTCGCCGGCCAGCTGGCGGTGCAGCCGGGCATGGTTCTCGGCCACGATGACGTCCTCGATGATCCGGCTGCGCGATCCGATACGGGCCGGGACGTTGCCCTGGACCACGGCCACATCCACGGCAGGGCCGTCCGGCTCCGGGATCGGGATGGCCACCGGCAGAACCGCCAGCGCGACCGCCGACACACCAAGCGGCCACGCGGACCGTTGTCGCCCCCCTGTGCGGGCCCGCAGAAGGGCGAGAAGGAGCAGGACGTTGATCGCAGCCACCACCAGCGCCAGCCCGTGCGATCCGATCACGGACGCCAACGGGAGGAGCAGGGGGTTGTCGTGCTGGGTCTCCCCCAGGCTGGCCCAGGTCAGGCCGCCGAACGGGAACACGCTGCGCAGCCACTCGATCGCCGCCCACCCCGCCCCCACCGCCAGCGCGGTTCGCACCGGCCGGTCGTCACGCCAGACGGCGGCGACGTAGGCGAACAGCAGGGTGGTCCATCCCGCCTGCGCGGTGGTCACCGCGACGTAGCCCACCCCGGTCAGCGGGGCCAGCCACGACAGCAGGAGCCCGAAGAACACCAGCCCGAAGGCGAAGCCGACCAGCGCGCCACGACGGGCCCGCACATCTCGAACGGCCCACAGCACCGGGATCAGGGCCACGAAGGCCAGGGGGCCGAGGGCGGCGGGTGGAAGAGCCAGCCACAGCGCCAGCCCGGAGGCGGCGGCCGCGAGGATCGAGGCGGGAAGGCCTGGACGCGCTAGGACGCGACGCAGTCCACGCAAAACATGCGCTTCTTGTCCGCCAGCTGGCTGCGGTGCTTCACCAAGAAGCAATTCTTGCAGGTGAACTCGGTGGGCTGCTGGGGGACGACCTTCACTGAGAGGGTCTCGACCCGTTCCTCACGGCCCGGTTCGATCACGGGCTCATCTTCGGGTTCCTCGTCGCCGCTGTCCTCGCCCTTCTTGGCGATCAGCTCTTCAAGGCTGGCCTCGTTCGGCTCCTCAACGGCCTCGTCGGAGGATTCCTCTTCTTCTTCCTCTTCTATCGGTTTCTTCTCTTGCTTCACCACGGTGCCCTCATCCTTCCCAAGGACGCGACATTGTACGCCCGGCCCTCCGAACCGCTACCGGAGAAGGGTTATTCCTGCGGGCATGGCAAAGGGCCCACAGAGACCTTTGGGGCCGCAGCGCCGGGGCGCCGCGTTCTCTACTCAGCCTCTGTGAGCCCCTCGCCCGCCGCCTGGGCGGCGAACCGGCGCAATGCTAGTGCCCGTCATCTGGGCGCGTCAACGAGACGGGCCGGTCTTGTCGCTCGAATTCGCGTCACTTCGTCCCATTCCGGCGTTCGTGTCGGAGGCGGACGGTATCCTGCCGCGGATGCGGGGGCGAGGGCGTCGTGGCCTCGGTTGAGGTCGTCGCCGGGACGGACCTGGCGGACAGCCGGGGACTTCAGGACGCCGCCGCGTTCGTGGTCGACCTGCTGGACCGGCCGGCCTCAGACATCCGGGTGGCCGAAGGGCAGCTCGGCCTGTCCGAGGACCTCGTCGTGGACGGACATCCCGACGCCTTCGACATCGCCCCCCTCTCCCCCACCGAGCCCGGGACCGTGTGGGCCGTGGACGGGGGGTCCTGCATCCTGGCGGATGGGCGGTCTTTCCAGGTGGCGGCGTACCGAGCGTCCCGAGTGCGGTTCGCGGACGGGGCCACCGACGTCGTGCAGTCCCCGCCGCTGGCCGTACGGGCCCTGTCGCACGACGAGCTCCAGCGGGTGGCCCGCACCGCGCTGGCGGAGCTGTGCGGAACCGAGCCGGAGCGGCTCCCCGAGCTCCCCCGGCCCGTGGACGGGCTGCGCGAGTGGGCCGAGTGGGGTGAGGTCCTCCGAACGGTCGGCGACGCGGATCCCGGAGACCTGGTCCTGGTCGACGGTTCCCTGCACGGTGGGCCGCTGGTTCCGCCCGAGGTGGTCCGCCGGGTCCACCGCGAGGCCGTGGAACGCCAGGTCGCGCTGGCCGGGGTGGTCAAGGCCTCCACGCTGTTCTGGGGCCGGAACGCGCCGCTGGTCTCGCTGATCAAGCGCCGGGCCGACCGCGAGCTGGGTTCGGTGCGGTGGTCGGCGCGGATCTCCACCGACCCCACCTTCGGCCGGCTGTACGTGGGCGACATCTTCGTGGCCCACCTGGCCCCCACCGCGCCCCAGGCCTTCCGGGTGGACGTGGCCGGAGGAACCCCGGCCGAGGAGGTTCTCGGCCGGCTGGCGGCCGTCGCGGACGACGCCGCGTTCGTCGGCTATCCGTATCCGCTGGCCCGGGCGCACCGGGCCGCGCGGGTGTCGGGCTACGCGGTCAGCGACCTCCGTCGCGGGTTCCGGGACCTGCTGTCGCGGCGCGGGATGGCCGAGGACGACATCGAGCTGCTGTTCCAGGACTTCCACGAAGTGCTCAACCGGAGCTAGGCGATGGACGCACCCGACTACAAGGGGCGGCTGTTCGGCCGGAGCGTGCTGGAGGCCACCTTCCGCTCCTTCTACGGAACGGACTTGTTCCTGGGCGAGCTGCTGGTGGCGGAAGACCCCGAGCGGGCCCGGCGGTTCCTGTTCCGGGTCATCGACGTGACCTACGGGTCGGACTCGTCGGATCCCCACTGGGCGGAGCGGACGGCCGGCGCGTACATGGCCGGCGACCTGGCCGGATCCCCGTACACGGTCCACGACCCCGAGCAGCGCCTGTACAAGGTGGCCACGTGCGCGCCGCTGGGCTACGTGGACGCGGGCGGCGAGTTCCGCAAGCCGAAGTCGCTGCCCGGCCAGTTCGACCGGGTCACCGCACCGACCACCACCGACCTGGAGTTCCTCCGGGGGCGGATGGGCGACCTGGCTGTGGGGCTGCTGCGATCCGGCGAGGACACGATCGATCTGGAGGTCGGGATCTCGGGAGCCACGCTGACCTCCCACGTCGGCGTGTTCGCCACCACGGGCATGGGCAAGTCGAACCTGATGAAGGTGATGGCCGGGACGATCCTGGAGTCCCGGGGGCGGTATGCCTGCCTGCTGTTCGATCCTCACGGCGAGTACCTCGACGGGGGCGGAGGCATCCGCCGTGGGCTCCGCGACCACCCCTGGGCCGCCGACCGCCTGCGCGTGTACGCCACCCGTCCCGGGGCGGGTTCGGGACACACCGCGCTCCGGCTGACGCTCGGTGAGATCACCGTGGGCGACCTGCAGACGGCGTACGACTGGAGCCAAGCGCAGCTGGAAGCCATCGACCGGCTCGCTCGGCTGTACCGGGACGAGTGGCTGCCCACCGTGGCCGACGAGGCCGAGGACCCCGAGGAGCTGGCCAAGCAGACCGGCGCCGCCGTCTCCACGATCAACGTGATCCGGCGGCGGGCCAAGCGCCTCCTCGAGCTCCCGTGCATCAGCCGGGACGTGTCCCAGGCCTCGTTGTCGGGACGGATCGTGGAGGAGCTGGCCGGCGGCTACTCCGTGCTGGTCGAGACCTCGGGCGTCTCGGACGTCGAGGAGGTCCTCGTGGCGTCGGTCATCACCCGGCGGCTGCTGGAGACGGCATCCACGCTGTACCTCGAGGATCGCGAGCGGTTCGAGGCCCTGCCGCCGACGCTCGTGGCGCTGGAGGAAGCGCAGCGGGTCCTGGCCCGAACCAAGCGCTCGGACGAGAACGTGTTCCCCCGGGTGGCGCGGGAGGGCCGGAAGTTCAAGGTCGGGCTGTGCGCGGTGAGCCAGCAGCCCAAGCTCATCGACGACGAGCTGCTCTCGCAGTTCAACACGTTCTTCGTCCTGGGCCTGGCCGACGAGAAGGACCGCAACATCCTCCGGGCGTCGTCCAAGCAGGACATCAAGGACCTGGGACCGGAGATCCAGACGCTGATGCCGGGCGAGGCCATCGTCACCAACCTGGAAGCTCCGTTCGCGCTGCCCGCCCGGGTGTACCTGTACGAGGAGTACCTCAAGTCGGTGAAGGGCCCCGCACCCCTGCCGGCACGGCCGGAGGGTGCGTCCACGGGATTCGCCGAGTAGTGGCCCGCCTCGTGGCGCTCGGCGACGCCCATCTGGGGCGAACTCACCTCGCCCATCTCCGCGATGACCAGGGCCGGAACCTCCGCGAGGAGGACTTCCTCCGCTCGTTCGACTGGGCGGTGGGGAGGGCGATCGACCTCGAGCCCGACGGGTTCCTGTGGCTCGGCGACATCTTCGATCACGCCCGTCCGTCCTACCGGGTGTTCACCCGCGTTGCGGTGGGGTTGCGGCGGCTGGAAGAGGCCGGGCTCCGCGGCGTAGCCATCAGCGGGAACCACGACACGCCGCGGCTGCGAGGAACGGGCTCGCCCTACGCCGCGCTGGAGGAGTTCTTCCCCAACGTCGCCTTCGCCTGGGCCATGGAGGCCCGCACCGCGGAGGTGGCCGGCGTCCGGGTCCATGCGGTGCCCCAGACGCTGTCGGTGGAGGACTTCAAGAGGGAGCTGGACCGGGCGGCGAACGAGATCGAGGCGGACGTCACGAACGTGCTGATCGCCCACGTCGCGCTGACCTCGCTCCCCTCCCGCGAGTGGCGGGACATCAACGAGCTGGAGCTGGAGGAAGCGGCGATCGACAAGCGGTTCGATCACGTCGTGCTGGGGCACTACCACGTGCACCAGAGGGTCTCCAAGCGGACGTGGTACGCGGGGTCCACCGACTCGTTCGGCTTCGGCGACCGGCCCAACAACAACGTCGGCCCGAAGGGCGTCATCGTCCTGGATACCGAGGCCGGAACCGTCGAGCACCACGCCAACCCCGGCGAGCGTCCCCTGGAGACCTACACGGTCGATGCCGCCGGGCTCGGGCCCGCCGAGCTGGTGGACGCCTCGGGACGGGCCGCGCACGAGGCGACGGACGGCGCCGTCGTCCGCATCTTTCTGAGTGAGGTGGACCCCGCCGCGTACCGGCAGGTTGGGGCGGAGGAGTTCCGCGAGGCGGTTCCCGGAGCGGCGCACGTTCAGGTCCAGCCCGACTACACCTCCGAGGCGCTCGCCGTTCAGGCCGGTGCGGAGATCGGGCGCGTGGAGGCGGAGTGGGAAGCGTTCGTGGAGCGGCAGGACCTCGCCGGACTCGACCGGGACAAGGTGCGGACCACCGGGCTGCGGTTCCTGGAAGGGGCCCGGACGGAGACGGTATGAGGATCCTGGAGCTGTCCCTGCGCAACTACCGGGTGTTCGAGGAGCTCGACCTGGAGCTGCCCGCCCGGGTGATCGGCATCTTCGGGCCCAACGGCGCGGGCAAGTCGACGTTGATCGAGTCCATCGCGTTCGCGTTGTACGGGCGGGCTCGGACGGCCAAGGACCAGATCCGGACCGACGGTGTG
>DASZKM010000108.1:0-5148 GCA_035947055.1 Actinomycetota bacterium | reverse complement strand
AGCAGCGTCGCCGGGTCGGATTCGCCGCGGGCCGTGGCCAGGGCCAGCGTCAGCCAGGTTCCGGGGAACCCTCCGCCGGGCGGCGCCCCGAGGAGCGAGCCCAGGATCACGCCGAGCGTCACGGCGCCCATCCAGACCGGGAGGCCGCTCCGAGCTTCGCCACCGGACGCGGCGGCCGGCGCGGGCTGGGCCGGATCGGGA
Organism: Actinomycetota bacterium; assembly: GCA_035947055.1. Taxonomy (GTDB): domain Bacteria; phylum Actinomycetota; class UBA4738; order UBA4738; family CALAEC01; genus DASZKM01. The sequence goes on along the minus strand of DASZKM010000108.1, from coordinate 4,947 downwards.
TCGCGCGGAATCAACACCCAGGCGGCCGCGGCGCCCAGCAGCAGCGGCGGCACCAGGACGAGGAACGCCCGGACGCCGGCGCCGCCTCCCAGGCCCAGGGCGACGAACGGGACCGCGCATGCCGCGCCGGTCGCCGCGGCCAGGGCCGCCGGCGCGGTTCGGGCGACCATCGTCGCGAGGCCGCACAGAGCCACGGCCGCCGCCGCTACCGCCGCAACGATCGGCTCGGGCTCGCCTCGGAACAGAACGACCCCCGCAACCGCGGCAAGGACCAGTCCCTGGCCCCGGAGTCCCGCAGCGAGGACGCTTCCCGATTCGTCGGTCAGCCGCCAGGTGGCCAGACCGGGGATCGCACCCACTTTGACGGCGGCGGCGGCGAGCAGCAGGCCCACCACCAGGAAGTCGGCGGAGATCAACGCCACGCTGTCGATTCGAGCATGGAGCACCGTCAGTCCCGCCAGCGCCGCGATGTCGGCAGCGGCCAGACCGGCCACACCTCGAAGGTCGCGGATGCGCCGGGCCGCTCCCACCGCCGCCACGGCAAGCGTGGGCAGGGGGATCACCACGGCCAGGACGGCAGCGCTCTGTGCGTAGGCCGCGGCGAGCACAGCCGATGCCATCACTGCCAGCGCCGCTACTGCGGCCGGCATGGCCCGGGGCTCGACGCGTTCGACGCGGGTGGCGGCCACGATGATTCCGATCTCCGCGGTGGCTGCGACGGTGGCGCCGAGCAGTCCGGCTTCGAACGAGCGCCACGAAGCGGGGTCGCCGCGGTATGCGGACCAGAACACCGACCACGCGGCGGCGTTCGCCACCAGCGCGAGCCCGCCGCCCACCGCTCGCCGGGCCACCGGCCATGGCAGCAACACGGCCCAGGCGCCTCCGGCCAGCAGGGGTCCGGCCAGGGCCAGCACGATCACCGCGGGGGCCTCATACGGCGACCAGAACCACGGATGCCGTCGCGGCCACGAGCAACGCGGCAGTCACCCGGAGACGATGGACACGAAGTACGGCGTCCGAGACCGCGCCGACGACCGCGGCGAGCAGCGCCGCGGCCCCGTACACGCCGATGTCGTCGATCCGTGCGGCGCCCAGGTCGGATCCGGCCACCAGAGTCGCCACCACCAGCGCCGTCGCTCCGATGGCGGACCACCGGGCCAGCCGCATCAGGAGTGCGGGAGCGCCCGGCAGTGCGGACCGAGAGGCGACGCGGATCCCGCCGGACGCGAGCGCCACGAGCGCGGCCAGGGCCAGGCCCGCCGCCGCGGTCACCGGTCGCAGCGCGACGCCCGGCCCGAGCACGGCCTGCGTCCCTCGAACCGCGTCCAGGTCCGCCGCTCCCCACCGGACGAACATCGCTCCCAGCGCGACCACGAAGACCGGCTCGATCAGCGCGGCCCGGAGACGCTCGCGACCGGCGCCATCCGACGCAGCCGCCGCGACGTGCGTTCCAACGGCAGAAGCCACCAGTCCCAGGTACACCAGCGCGCCGCTGCCCGGGCCGAGCCCGACCGCTCCACCCGCGGCGACGCCCGCCCCCAGCAGGGCGGCCAGCGCTCCGCCGGCCTCGACCACCGAGGCCCGCTCGCCGCCAGCGTCCTTGACCAGCTGACCGAGGCCCGAGCGATCCGTTCGCCGACGCCGGGCGCCCGGCAAGACAACGGCGGCGATGGCTTCCCCGATGAGCCCCACGACCAGGGCCAGCGGTACGGCGAAGACCATCACGTCATTGCACCGGGGTCGGGAAACGCGCGGGCGGCTGAGATAGGGGCGGGCGCCTAGCCGGCGCTCCGCCGGACAAAGGCCTCGGCCAGGTGGTTCCAGGAGCAGCCGGTGCACACCTCGACCACGTAGCAGGCGCCACCCTTGCTCCGGGCGGCCAGCGTCAGTGCCTGGTCGAGGCTCCACACCCGGCCGTTGTTGCGCTTGAGGTTGTCGGCGTACACGTAGGCCAGCAGACGGAGTCCCTCGCGATCGCACACCGGGCAGCGGCGGGTGGTCTCCGTCCCCACGTACTTGGCGGCCCGCATGAGCTCGGGGTGGGCGTCGCAGATCTCGAGGAGGGACTGGAGTCCGCGGCGAGCCTCGCGGAGAAGGGCCCGCTTGGCCAGCGTGTAGTCGACCACGCCGAGCTCGGTGCGCGCGGCCCGGGCGGTGCGGACGTCGCTCCGGAGGTCCTTCCCTCGGACAGCCACGGCGCCCATCATACCCGCCAGTCCGGGAATGCCTTCCGGCCGTTCGGACCGCCATCCGGGAATGCGGAGATGGCCGGATACTGTTGACCGGGACGATGACCCGGTATATCGACTCCATCCTTCACACCCCTCCTCCCGGCGACGGCGCGGGCCCGGCCGGGACCCAGGCCGCCTCCGACCAGGCCCTGGACGCCTACTCCCGGGTGGTCACCGGGGTGGCCGAGCGGCTCATCCCGTCGGTGGCCAGCCTCCGAGTCACCCGCCGGGTGCGGGGCGGCCGCGAGGCCCAGGGGGCGGGCTCCTCGGTGGTCATCACCCGCGACGGGTTCCTGCTGACCTCCGCGCACGTGGTCCACGGCTCGGCCGGGGGATCGGCTTCGTTCGTCGACGGCCGCGAGCTGGAGTGGGACATCGTGGGCACCGATCCGCTGTCCGACCTGGCCGTGGTCCGGGTCAGCGCGTCGGATCTTCCGGCCGGAACGCTGGGCGATGCCGACGGCCTCCGGGTCGGACAGCTGGTGGTGGCGGTGGGCAACCCGATGGGGTTCACCGGCTCGGTGACCGCCGGCGTGGTCAGCGCGCTGGGCCGGGGCCTGCCGACCCGCGCCGGATCGACCATGCGCATCGTGGAGAACGTCATCCAGACCGACGCCGCGCTGAACCCGGGGAACTCCGGGGGCGCGCTGGCCGACGGGAACGGAGATGTCGTCGGGGTGAACACCGCCGTGGCCGGCGTGGGGCTGGGCCTGGCGGTGCCGATCAACGCCACGACGAGACAGATCGTCGCGGCGCTGATGACCGAAGGACGGTTCCGCCGCGCCTACCTGGGCATCGCCGGCGGTCCCCGGCCACTGCCTCCGCGTCTGGCGCGCGAGCTGGACCGGGAGGCGGGCGTGGAGGTCGTCGAGGTCGTGGACGGCAGCCCGGCGGCGCGAGCCGGCCTCCGCGGCGAGGACCTGATCCTCGACCTGAACGACGAGCCGGTGGCCGACGCACGCGACCTCCAGCGGATGATGGTGGCGGACACCATCGGACGCGAGGTCACCATCCGCGTGTTCCGCGACGGCCAGATCGTGTCGCTTCGAGCGGTCCCCGCCGAGCTCGAGGGGTAGTCGTGCCCCGGTTCGGGGTCAGCCTTCGTCCCAAGGCCGGCGCCGATCCCGCCGCCGAAGCCAGGCTGGCCGAATCCCTGGGCTTCGACCTGGTCACGGTCATGGATCACCTCCCCGGCGAGCGTCCGAGCCTGGAGACGTGGACCCATCTGACATGGGCCGCTGCGGCCACCGAACGGATCCTGGTGGCGCCCAATGTGCTGGGCCTTCCGTACCGCAACCCGGCCGTCACCGCGAAGATGGCCGAGACGCTTCACCGGCTGTCCGGCGGCCGGTTCGTGCTGGGCCTCGGCGCGGGCGGCTCGAACAGTGAGTTCCAGGCCTTCGGCCTTCCGGTTCGCTCCCCGAAGGAGAAGATCGACGCGCTCGAGGAAGCGGTCGACATCATCAAGGCGCTGTGGACCGGCGAGCCGGTGACCCGCGAGGGCGCGTACTACTCCGTTGTCAACGCGCAGATCTCTCCGCCGCCCGACACTCCGATCCCGCTGTGGCTGGGCACGTACGGGCCCAGAGCATTGCGGCTCACCGGCCGGACCGCTGACGGGTGGTTGCCCTCGTACCGGTACGCACCGCCCGACCGATGGATCGGGATGCGCGACGCGGTTCGGAAGGCAGCGGAGGAAGCGGGCCGGAACCCGGACGACATCGAGTTCGCCTACAACCTGGGATTCCGGATCGACGAGAAGGCCGAGGGCCAACCGGGCGTGTTGGTGGGCTCAGCAAATCAGGTGGCGCACGAGCTCTCCGCCCTCGCTAACCGCGGAGTGACGTTCTTCGTCATGTGGGCCCTGGGCGATGCTGAGGAGCAGTGGGAGCTCTTGGCCAAAGAAGTTGTCCCCGCGGTACCCCACTGATTCGAGCGCCAATCCTCAAGCGGCGGGTTCCACATGCCACGGCTCGTAAGACATCGGGAACGTCAGTCCACACCCGGGTGCAGCTTCATGCGCTGAACGTTCCGCCTGCTCGGATGGATATCCCAGATCGGCCGCCAGCCCCAGCTCGTGCATCGAATGGCCCGGCGGCGCGGCCAACCCGGGCTTGGCTTCGTGCAGCGCCGCCTGTTCCGCGTGGGTTCTGAAGCCGGACACGATCCACACTCCTGGAACCCGGTCGATCAGACAGCTCAGTCGGGCGACGAAGAAGGGCTGCAACCCTGCAGCACTGCCGCCGGGCTCATCGACCACCGCTCGGGCCGACGCCGTGACCACTCTGGAACCAAGGAAGCCCAGCTCGACCGGGACCTCCACGGTGACGACTGCATCCGAGGCTGCCGCTTCACAGCGGCATGCGACGAGACGGGCTCCGTTACGCTCGGCGTACTCCTTGGCGATGTCCGGCAACGGCTGTCCTGATGGGACGATGAGCTCTTGAGCCACGGCCAGAGCAGCACCATCGGCGGCCGACTGGGCCTTCGCTCGCCCGACCGCGGCAGAGGCAAGACCCACGGTCAGCGTCACAACGACCGCGATGAGGCCTAGCGACGCCGCGAGAAGAAGTGAGGCGCTTCCTTCCTGCCTCACCAGGGCTCCGTCACGTCCTCCTGGCGCATGGTCGCCACTCCCCGCAGAGCCACACCCCCCGGGAGAAGCCAATCGACGAACGGCACGATCAAAGGGGCTCGATAGGAGATGCGGACCGTG
>DASZKM010000107.1:0-2865 GCA_035947055.1 Actinomycetota bacterium | reverse complement strand
CCCCCAGCGACCGGCAGCCGGCGTGGGGCCCGCTGGGTGAGATCGCCTTCACCCGTACGATCCGCTCCCAGCACACCACGCGGATCTACAAGGTCCGCGAGGACGGGACGGGCCTCACACAGCTCAGTACCGCGCCTCCGGACCGGTATGACGCCAGCCCCGCATGGTCCCCGTCCGGAGATCACCTGGTGTTCGTCAGCAACCGCACGGGCGGGTTCCCCGAGATCTGGAGGATGAACGCGAACGGTGGCGGCCAGACGCAGCTGACCGTGAACGCCTGCATCGATGAGAACCCGTCCTGGAGCCCCGACGCCAGCGAGATCGTGTTCGAACGCCTGTGCCCCGGAGGCACGTCCGACATCTTCCGGCGGAACCTATCGACCGGTGTGGAGACCGCGGTGACGAATACTACGGACCACGACCACCAGCCGGTGTGGTCGCCGACGGGGAACCGGATCGTGTTCACGCGCTTCCCGTCCACGGGCGGGGACAAGGAGCTGTTCGTGGCGAACGCGGACGGCACCGGCGCGCTCCCACTGGGTGCCGCTCCCGGCGCCGATCTGGCCCCGGATTGGGGGTCGAGCACGGTCGGGAGTGCGTCGTCGGCTGGTGTGGTTACAACTCCGGGCTCATACACGCCCCTCGGGGGCCAGCGGCTGTCGTCGCAGTCCGCGAAGCAACAGAAGAAAAAGAAGAAGGGGAAGGCACGGAAGAAGAGGGGGAAACGGCGGCAGCGGGTGGCCGAGGGTGTGTCGTTCCGCCGGCTCCGGAAGGCCAAGAGCGACGTCTACGTCCTCAAGGTCGATGTGGCCGGGAAGCCCACGCTGGATGTGGCGCTGTCCAACGACCGGCTGGCCGGCCACGAGCGGACCAGCAGCATGGCCCGTCGACACGGCGCCGTGGCCGCGGTCAACGGCGACTTCGGCATCCCGGCCACCGGGCGCCCGTCGCAGACGTTCGCCGAGGACGGTGACCTCAAGCAGATCACGTTCGCCACGGCCGAGAACTTTGCGCTGTCGACAGACGAGAAGACCGCGTTCTTCGAGCGGCCACGCGAGGTGGTCACCGTGACGGAGAACGACAGCTGGCTGGCCGACCGATGGAACTTCGGGGCTCCTGATCCCGGCGAGATCGCCGTCTACACCCCCGCGGGCGTCGGACTGGAGAACCCGCCCCCCAACGCGTGCTCCGCGCGGCTGGTCCCAACCGGAGGGCCCGCGTCCCGGCCGGCGGCTCCCGGGGTGCAGCGCACGTACCAGGTGCAGGCCGTGGCGTGTGCCCCAACGCCGATGCCCGTCGACGGCGGGATCGTTCTGGCCGCGCAGCCGGGCGGGGACGGCGCCATCCTTATCTCGTCGCTGTCGGTGGGCGAGACCGTCACGGTGGGATGGTCACTGGGCTGGCCCGGCGTCCTGGACACCGTGGGAGGCCACCCCATGTTGGTCCGGGACGGGAACGTGGTGGCCAAGCAATGCGAGGGATCGCTCTGCAACAAGAACCCGAGGACGGCCATCGGGCTGACCGGGGGCGGTCGCATCCTGTTGGTGGTGGTCGACGGACGACGGAAGGGATCGCAGGGCGTGACCCTGGCCAAGATGGGCCAGATCATGCGCGGGCTGGGCGCCCGATTCGCGTTGAACCTCGACGGCGGTGGGTCCAGCACGATGGTCATCAAGGGAAAGGTCCGGAACGTGCCCTCCGAGGGCAAGGAGCGACGGGTCAGCTCGGCGGTGCTGGTGTTGATCGGTCCCGACCGCGGGGAGGCCGTGGGCGCATCGGCAGCATCCGCACCGGCGGGGCCCTTGCGGTTCAATGACCCCGCCGGCAGACAGGCCCTGATGGATCCGGGGTCCACCGGCGGATTGCTCGAATCCCTGGCCGAAGGAACCTTCGGGCCACCTGTCCCGCTGTCTCCCGATCTGGCCCGCGACCTGGAACGTTTCAGGGCCTCCCGCGGTTAACAGGGGTGGAAACCAACCACGGGGGGAGCATGGAAGTGGACCGGAAGACCGTCGAGAAGACAGAGGAGCAGTGGCGGGAGGAGCTCACGCCGGAGCAGTACCAGGTGCTCCGTCAGGGTGGAACCGAGCGTCCGTTCAGCCACGAGTACGCGGTCGCCAAGGACAAGGGGATGTACCGCTGCGCGGCATGCGGAGCCCAGCTGTTCAGCTCGGACACGAAGTTCGATTCCGGAACCGGCTGGCCCAGCTTCACCGAGCCGGCCGTCGCGGAGGCCGTTGAGCTTCGGCCCGACAACTCCTACGGGATGATGCGGACCGAGGTCGTGTGCCGGAGGTGCGGCGGGCATCTGGGCCACGTGTTCGACGATGGCCCGGGCCCCACCGGCCAGCGGTACTGCATCAACGGGGTGTGCCTGGTCCTGGACCGGAAGGTGGGTCAGGACCCGGTCTGACCATCGGGCCGGAGGATCTCCGGCCCGATCTCGTCCAGGGAGCGGAGCCCGGCCAGGGCCATGGTCAGCTCCAACTCGGCCAGGAACGAACGCAGGACGTGATGCACGCCTGTCTCGCCGCCGAGGGCCAGTCCCCATACGTAGGGCCGCCCCAGTAGCACCGCCGTGGCTCCCAGGGCCAGCGCCTTCACGGCATCTGCGCCGGTGCGGATCCCGCTGTCGAAGAGCACCGGGACCCGGCCGTCGGCGGCGGCCACCACGTCGGGGAGCGCGTCCAGGCTGGCGACGGCCCCGTCGACCTGGCGGCCCCCGTGGTTCGACACCATCAAGCCGTCCGCTCCGGAGTCGACCGCCTGCCGGGCGTCGTCCGGATGTTGGATCCCCTTGAGCAACAGCGGAAGGGTCGTCTGCTCGCGCAGCCTCCTCAGCTCTTCCCAGGTTGCGGTGGGATG
>DASZKM010000106.1:0-5951 GCA_035947055.1 Actinomycetota bacterium | reverse complement strand
AACGGTCGGTCCCGTCGTGGCGAACGGACTTCCTGGTCGAGCACGTGGCCGGGCAATCGGGCATCCCCACCTACTGCGCGGTTCGGAGCGAGCGCTATCTGTTCGTCGAGTACAAGACGGGGGACATCGAGCTCTACGATGTGCTCGACGATCCCTATCAGCTCCACAACCACGCCGGTGAAGCGCACTGGGGACCGATCGAGGCGCAGCTTCGCGACCGCCTGAACGAGCTGTGCTCCCCGGCCCCGCCGGGGTTCTAGCCCGAACCTTCCGGCAAGCAGGTGAGCCGCTCGCTCAACACGTGGGCGGGGAAGGCCACCTGGAACACGCGCTCGTTCGGCTTCGGAACCGGAAGGCCGGGGATGGCCACGTCCTCCTGGCGCAGATCCATGATGTAACGGGACACGTCCTCCAGCGAGTGCCCCTGCTCCTCGAGCTCACCGACGTTGATGAAGATCTCGGTCTGCTTCACCTGCTGGACCACGGCCACATCGTCGCCGTCTCCGTCGAACGTGGCCTGGATCCCGGCGTGGAGCTCCTCGGCGCCGATCTGGAAGGCGCCGCTGGCTTCGGCGCTCAGCAGCGATCCGTGGTCCGCGGTCAGCAGCAGCACCCACTGTTCCCGGCCGACCGTCTCATTCAGGAAGTCGATGAACCGGACGAGGTCCTGGTCCTGGGTCCGCACCGCGTCCGCCATGGCCGGGTCCTGGATGCCGTACAGGTGCCCGAGCGTGTCGACCAGCTTGTTGTTGATGTACAGGAGGTCCGGCACGTCATCGGCTCCCAGTCCCTCGCGACGGATCATCTCCTCGACCAGCCGGGCCTGGTACGGGACCCGGGCGGGGGTGTGGAACCCACCCAGCAGCTCGTCGGAGTCCTCGAACTCCCGGCCGTGCCACAGCCCATCGCGTTTGCCGTCACCGGCGTCGAGGTCGACGTCGTCGAAGTACGTCGGCAGCGGTGGCAGGTCGTTGGCATACGGCGGAGCCTCGTACCACTGGCCGTAGTCCTCGGGAAGGTTCCACGTCTCGCCTTCGGCGCCGAGGGTCAGGGCCTTGCTGGGGACACGAAGGATGGCCAGGTCGCGGTCGCCGCCTTCGAGGTAGGCCCCGTGGCTCATCATCCCCAGCTGGATGGCCACGCTGCCGGCCAGGGCCACGATGGGCTCGTTGCCCCGCTGCTGGTCCCAGTGGTCGCCGAACGTGGGCAGCTCGAGCAGGTCGGGCCCGTCCTTCCATGGCGAGACGATCTCTCCGCCGACCCGGATGCTGTGGCCGACCATCAGGTGGTGCTGGGGGAACGCCCCCGTCCCGATCGTGGCGTGGATCTGGGCCGAGGAGGTGGGCGACGAACCCACCGTGGCATGCTCGTACCACGCTCCCTGTGAGCGAAGGCCTTCCAGGTTCGGCCACGCGTCGGGCCACTGGTCCAGGACGTTGCGGCCGGTCCCGTCCCAGATCAGCACCACGACCAGACGCGGCGGGCCGGAACGCTCCTCCGCGGGAACAAGAGCGTCGAGCATCGGGGCGCCGTCGGGAGCCCGGAAGTCGGAGCCCAGGAGCTGGGCCTGCGTGGCCGCCACGTCGGCCAGCGTGACGGGCTCCTGGACCGGGCCCACCGGCTTGATGTACCCCGGGCCGTACCAGAACAGCGGGACGTGCGATGTGAAGTCCCACGGCCCCACGTGGGGGAGCCCGGACCCCACGAAGTTAGGGACCTTGGGAAGGATCTGGATGTCCGCGCTTCGTTCCGGGCTGTACCCGCGCCGGATGCGAAGGAGCCACGTGGGATTCACCGAGCATGCCGTGCGGGCCGCGAACCCTGTCGCCACTTCTCCGGACGACGTCGGCGTCCGTCCGCCGGTGGCGGCGGGACCAGGCTCCGACCCATCCGTGCACGCCGATGCCAACAGCAGGGCGCACAGGGCGATCGTCACGCGTCGTGAGGAGGGCATGCGAGGGGCTAGCAAACCCGAAGCTCCCCGACACGGCAAGGGAGGAACCGCATCGACGCTCCTGGCGGGCGCCAACCACATGCCTATGATGCTTCGAACCGGAGGACGAACATGGCCGATGCCGAACATCCTCGAGAGCTTCTGGAGCGTGAGCTGTACTGGGCCACCGGCGAAGGAGCCGCGGCGCCGCTGACCCCCAGCGCGGAGCTTCGGGCGCGCCTGGAGGAGCTCGCGCAGACCCTGCACCGCCAGTGGGGACAGGCCGCGCCGTGGGGGGACCCCCTGCTGACCAGCGGTTCGCGGTGGAAGCGGCGGTTCAAGATCATCATGTTCCGGCTTCTCCGTCCGGTGAGCCGGCGATACGACCGCATCACAGCGGAGCTGGCGTCGATCGGCGTGGCGCTGGCGGACCGGCTGGCCCGGGCCGAGGACGACATCCGCCGGCAGGAGGAGGAGCTGGCCTCACTGAGCCGCCGGATCCAAGACCGGGAGGACGAACGCCGGCCCGCCGGAGCCTAGCCCGTGCGCATCGCGATCTGTCATCCCCAGACCCCGTTCTCTCGCGGGGGCGGAGAGTTCCACACCGAAGGCCTGGCCCGGGCTCTGCGAGCGGCCGGCCACGACGTGGACATCCTTCCCATCCCGTTCAAGTGGTACCCGCCCGAGGAGCTGGTGCATCAGATGGCCCTGTGGCGAAGCCTCGACCTCTCGGAGGCGAACGGGATGCCGATCGACATGGTGATCGCGCTGAAGTTCCCCGCGTATCTCGTCCGCCATCCGCGCAAGGTCGTGTGGCTGATCCATCAGCACCGCGCGGCCTACGAGCTGTGGGACCACCCGGTGTACGGCGATCTGGCCATGGACACCAAGGGGCCCGCCGTCCGCGACCTGGTGTGGAAGGGGGACCGCGTGGCGCTGGCCGAAGCGAGAAGGATCTTCAGCAACTCGGCGAACGTCCGTGACCGGCTCCGGGAGAGCCTGGGCATGTCGGCCGAGGTCCTGTACCACCGGTCACCGATGTCCGAGGTCCTGCTGGCGGCGGAGCCGAGGGAGTATGGCGACTACCTCCTGTACCCGAGCCGGCTCGAGCCGCTGAAGCGCCAGGCGCTGGTGACCGAGTCCATGCGCCACGTGCAGAGCGATGTCCGGCTGGTCCTGGTGGGGACGGGATCGGACGACGACAAGATCCGCCGGCTCGTCGACCAGCGCGGGCTCGGCGACCGGGTGGTCCTCGAGGGACGGGTCTCCGACGACCGGCTGACCGAGCTGTACCGCGGTGCTCTCGGCGTCTACTACGGGCCGTACGACGAGGACTACGGGTACGTCACGCTGGAAGCGATGGCGGCTCGTCGCCCCGTGATGACCACCACCGACAGCGGCGGCCCGCTCGAGTTCGTCCGGGACGGGGAGAACGGCGTCGTGGTCCGGCCGAGGCCGAAAGACATCGCGGCCGGGCTGGATCGTCTGGCCGAGGACCGGGAGGCCGCCCGGGCCATGGGAGAAGCGGGCCATAAGCTGTTCAGCGACACGGTTCCCTCCTGGCCCGAGGTCGTGGCCAGGATCCTTGGGTAATGGCTTCTATCGTCTGGCTGTCGCCGACGCCCCCGGCCCGGACCGGCGTGGCCACCTACTCCTCGGCGGTCCTGTCCGGCCTTCGGGCCACTCGGGCCCTGGCCGGCCATCGGCTGGCCAGCCCGTGGCCGCTCCCCGGCACGGTGTTCGACCTGGTCGGCGCCGCGAACCTCCCCGTGTACCACGTGGGCAACAACGCCGAGTTCCACGCCGACATCTACCGGCTGGCCCTTCGGTATCCGGGCCTGGTGGTGCTCCACGACCTGGCCCTCGATGACCTGATCCGGGCGTTCCTCGACCGGGGGGACCCCGTGGGCGGTCGGGCAGAAGCGGAGGCCGACGCGGCCCGGGAGCGCCTTGTCCGGGCCCGTCCGGATATCACCGGTCCGCTGGAGGTCCCGTGGTGCGCGCATCTGGTGCGCCGGGCCCGCGGCGTGATCGTCCACTCCACGTTTGGACGCGAGTATCTCGAAGCGTTCGGGTGTCGAACGCCGGTGTTCGTGGTTCCCCATCCCGTGGTGCAGGCGCCGTGGTCCGCGCGGCGAGCGCAGGCCCGAGCCCCCAAGATCCGCGACCGGATGGGCGGGCGTCTGGTGATCGGGGTGCTGGGTGATATCGGTGAGCCGAAGCGGATCGACGTGGTCCTCGCGGCCGCTGCCCGTTTGGAGGCGCCCATCCACGTGGCCGTGGTCGGGCGGACCATCCCCGGCTACGAGATCGAGGAGGTCGTGCGGGCCAGCGGCATCGGGTACCGGGTAACCGTGGAGAGCGACGTATCCGAGGCGGACTTCTACGCGTGGCTGGAGGCCACCGACGTCGTGGTCAACCTTCGGGACCCGCATCGAGGAGAGGTCAGCGGCACGCTGATGCGGGCCATGGCTGTCGGCAAGCCGGTCATCGTCCAGGCCGAGGGGAGCTACCTGGACCTCCCCCAGGAAGCGGTGGTTCGGATCGGCCGCGGCCCGCCCGACCCGCGGGAGCTGGCCGGAGCGCTGGAGCGGCTGCTCGCGCATCCCAAGCTCCGGTGGTGGATCGGCGACCGGGCCCGCCACCACGTCGAGCAGCTTGGCCGAACCCACTCCACGGAGATGGGATACGCGGGTGCGATCGAGCGGACGCTGGCCCTGGTCCGGGATCCGGCCCGCTCGGCGGTGACCCGGTGGGCGCGGGCCCTGAGCTCGGTCGGGGCGGGGGAGCGGGACGCGCCGCTCGGCGAGCGCTACGCGGCAGCGGTGGCCGCGCTGGCAGGGGCCGGTGTTCCCGGCGTGGGCTGGTACCGCGACGCGGTCTGAAGCGTTACGGGTACCGGATCTTGGGAGGCTCGGGGTTCAGCTCCGCGGGCCATTCCGGGAAGTCCTCCGGGAAGTCGTAGAAGCGGTTCGTGGCCCTGACGCGGGGCCGCGGATCCGGCGGCCGGGGCCGCTTTCCGAAGTCGAAGACGTGCTCGTAGTTGTGTGACCGGCGGATGCGGTCCGTCAGGTAGGGCAGGTCCCAGTTGTCGGCGATGAACCGCAGCGGCGCCGAGAACTCTCCGACCGCGTCGTCGATGTACCCCTTCTTCGTGTACGGCGAGATGACCAGCAGCGGGACGCGGAACCCCAACGGCCACGCATCGAGCTCCGGAGGCGTGACGTGGTCGAAGAGGCCGCCCCACTCGTCCCACGTGATGAAGATGGCCACCGAGTCCCACATCGGGCTGTGCATGATCGAGTTGACGATCCGGGTCACCCAGTTGTGGGCGTGCTTTGTGGAGAACGGAGGATGGTCGGAGAGCTGGAACCGCGGGGTGATCCATGACACGGACGGGAGCGCCCCGGCCTCGATGTCCCGGAACAGGTCGTCCACCGGCCAGATGTGCTCGTCCCACAGGTCCGTGTGGAACACGTTCTCGATGGCCGAGTACGCCTGCCAGATGTATCCGGCCTGGAAGGGGTTGGCGGAGTACGACACCCAATCGATGTCCTTCTCCGACAACTGCTCGCCCACCGTCTTGAAGTTGAAGCACGTGTCGTGCTTGGTGATGTTGCCCACCTCGTCCTTGACCAGGACGAAGACGTTCTCGCCGTAGGCGTCGCAACCCCATGACTTGAAGATCCGGCCATCTTCGAACCGCTGGACCTCGATGTTCTCGGGGTTGTCGATGGCCCCGCCGGCCTGCCCCGCGATCCACCACAGGTGGTTGTTGAACGACGGCCCGGCGGCCGAAGCGAAGAAGTTGTCGGACAGGACGAAGTTCTCGGCCCAGTGCCAGTAGTTGGGGATGTCTTCCCGGTCGAACTGCGAGTAGGAGTAATAAGGCCCGTACGTTCCCTGGGCGAAACCGTCCATGGCCCCGCCGTTGAACGAGTCGTTCCATGCGGTCAGGTCGTGGGGGAGGTCGCCGGGAAGCCATTCGGGACAGTGGACGAGGGGGACCTCCTGGCCG
>DASZKM010000105.1:0-4049 GCA_035947055.1 Actinomycetota bacterium | reverse complement strand
GCGACCTCCATGGCGGGTGCCTCCTCGGCGGCGGGCTCCGCGGCTTGCGTCTCCTCGGCGGTCGGTTCCCCGGCCAGCGCCTCCTTCACGCCTTCCTCGGGATCGCGCCGCTCCGGCTCGGCTTCTGCCACGGGCGAAGGTTCGGCTTCGGTGGATTCCAGCGGGGGTGCTACCTCTTCGGGCTGGGGCGCGGTCTCCGCCTCCGGAGCCTCATCCGGCTCCGGCGTATCGTCGTCTGGCGTTGCTTCGGCCGACTCGTCCCGCGGTGACTCAGGCGACGCTTCCTCGGTTGCTTCAGCGGACTGCTCAGCGGGTTCGGCCTCTCCCTGGTCGGCCTGGGGCGGGGCGCTGTCGCGCGCCGCGGTTTCCTCGGTGGGCTCGTCGCCGGCCTCCTCGGTGGTGGCCGAGGCGGTGTCGCGCTCGCGGACGTCTTCGACGGTCATGAGGATCAGCCGGTCTGGACGCCGAACACGACCAGGACCCCTCGCGAGATGACGAAGTCCAGGCCGAACACGAAGCTCGTCAGCACGGCCACGGTGACCAGCACCACGACCGTGTAGGCGAATACCTCACGGCGTGTCGGCCAGGCCACTTTCCTGAGCTCCTGGCGAACCTCGCGCATGAACGCGCGCGGACCGATCCGGCGCTTGGGCTCGGCCACGGGACGCCGGACCGCCGCCTGCTGCTGCTGGCGCTCCAACATCCGCTTCGTTTGCCTGTTCATCGCCTGCCTTCCTGGGCAGGGCCGGAGGGACTCGAACCCCCAACCGCCGGTTTTGGAGACCGGTGCTCTACCAAATTGAGCTACGGCCCTGGGACCGGGGACGAATACGAGGAGACCCGATCCAGTATACGGGAGGCCTCCGCAGACCGGCAAAGAGGCCGTCGTCTCGGCCCCCCAGGTGCGTGAATCGGGGAGCGGGAGAGCCTACACTGGCCATACGCCCTTCGCGGCCCCGGATCGCGAGGGTCCATGCAGAGGATGGAAGAAGGGCCGGTGGCGCCGGCTCACGAGCCGTCGCGGCGGCAGCCGCTGCGGGCACGCACCATCGATCCGATCCCGATCCCCGAGCCCGGCCGCGGGCGTCCACCCCGACCGCGTGGGGGGCCGACCCGAGCCGATACGGCGGTGGAGTCCCGCATCGAAGAGGGCCTCCGGGAGATCGGCGCAGCATTGACGGAGACGCTCCGGACCGCGGCGGCCGACGTGGCCCGGGCCTCCCGGACGGACGAGCCACAGGGGCCGGCAGAGGCCGGAGAGCCGATCCGCGCGCTGGCGACCCAGATCGACGAGCGCCTGCAGGCCATCGCCGTCCGCATCGACCGACTGGAGGACGCCGTGCGAACGGTGGCGTCGCGGGCCGCCGGTCGGGATGGCAGCACGAAGCGCCTCGACGAGATCGCTCAGGCTCTGACCCGTCTGGCCACCCAGCAGCAGCGAGGGATGGCCAGGCTGGCGCAATTCCAGCAACAGGGGATGGCCAGGCTGGCCCATCAGCAGCGGGCCGAGCTCAACGATTTCGCCCAGCGCACCGGGAAGGGCATCGTGGCGGTATCACGCAAGGTCCGGGACGACCTGGCCGCGGCCATCGAGCGCCTGGAGCGAACCAACGGGAACGGTCACGGCAAGATCGACGATCCGATCGAGGCGATCGGCGACATCCCCTCCATCCCCGAGGCGATGATGCCGGCGCCGGAGGCGATGATGCCGGAGCCGGAACAGCCCGGGATCCCGGAGACGATCACTTCGGACGCCGAGGAGCGCGAAGAGACGGACTAGCGGGGGTCAGGCAGTCAGGCGGTCCCGGGCCACGTCCCGGTGACTGGCCCGCCACCAGATGATCCCGATTGCGGCGGCCCCGACCAGCGCCCCTCCCACCGAGGCGGCGGCCACCCGAACGCGGCGGTCACGAGCCAACCCCAGGATCCGGTCAGGCCACAGCGCCTCGTGACCGTGGACGTGAGCCATGATCCGGTGCGGCAGACCTGGTGGAGGTTCCACCGGAACGTCTCGTAGCGATCCGACGGCCATGAGCACTTCACGGTAGCGCGCCAGCTCGCCCGAGCACTCCGGGCAAGTGGCCAGATGCACTTCCAGCTCGCCGTCGAACTCAGCCACGATGATCCTCCACGTAGGAAGCCAGTCGTTCCTTGACGCCTTCGTGACGCTCTTCGGCCGCCACACCGTACAGGTGATCCTTCAGTCGGCGCCGGGCCCGGTGCAGCCGCAGCTTCACCGCTCCTGTCGACACGCCCATCTGCCCCCCGATCTCCTCACAGGTGAACCCGTACACGTCCTTGAGAACGACGACGGCGCGCTGGCCGACCGGGAGGATCGACAGAGCGTCCTGCACCTCATCGTGCGAGGGGCTGTCTCCCGGGTCGGCCTGTGGCTCGGGCCGGGCCAGGAGCTCGGGCTCCGCGGACGGCTCGCCGAACCGCCGCCGGCTGCGGAGGTGATTCATGGCCGCGTTGGCCACGATCCGGTACATCCAGGTCTCGAACCGGGCATCGCCCCGGAACCCTCGGAGCGACCGGTGCACCCGCAGGTACGCGTCCTGGGCCACGTCCTCCGCCTCGTATCGGTCCCCGACCAGCCGCACCGCGAGCGTGTAGACCTGCCGGTGGGTCCGCTCCACCAACTCATCGAACGCGCCGGGCTCTTGCCGGCGGCAACGCTCGATCAGTTCGCGATCAACCATCGCGTGGCAGATTAGACCGAGCTTGGGCCGCTGAGGTTACGTTCGGTTCAGCCCAGCGAGACCACCGCGGTGGAATTCTTGATGGGCTTGAGGACCTCGCCGTCACGCTCCACCTCGGCCCACACGTCGAGCGTGACCTCCTTGCTGGAGGCGTCCTTGGAACCGACCTTGCCCTTGGCCACCAGGGTCTCGTCCATGTAGACCACGGCCCGGAACTGGACGTCGATCGACTTCAGGGCGGCCGGATTCCCCGCCCAGTCCTTCACCGCCTTGGTCAGGTGGGCCATCGAGAACATGCCGTGGGCGATGATCCCGGGGAACCCCACGCTCCGGGCGAAGTCGTCGTCCTGGTGGAGGGGGTTCTGGTCCCCGGACGCGTCGGCGTACGCCTTGACGTCTTCCCGCGTGACCACCTTCGAGGCCTCGAAGACCTGCTGCCCCGGCTCCAGCGCGTCGAATTCCGGCGTGGTCGTCATGTCAGGCTCCTTCCGCCGTGCCGCGCGAAAGCAGCGTGGACCGCGCGACGCACACCACCTCGCCGTCCGGGTCCACGAACTCCGCCTCGATCACCAGGAACTCATTCGGCCCCTTCGCATAGACGTCCGCGATGCGCGGCATGGCCCTGAGGCGATCTCCGACCACGATGGGGCGGCGCAGCTCGTACGCCTGCTCGCCGTGGACCACCCGGGTGTAGTCCATCTCCAGCTCGGGATCGACCACGATCTGCGCGCTGGCCATGATCCCCGCAACCGTGGGGAACGTGGGAAACGCGAGCTGCTCGGGAAAGCCCTCCGTGCGAGCCGCTTCGGGGTCCAGGAACCGCGGGTCGTCCTCGCCGACGGCCATCGCGAACTGCGTCACGCGGTCGCGTTCCACGCGGAAGTCGATCTCCGGGTACGTCTTGCCCTTCAGGCTCTGGTTGAGCGGCACGGTCCCTCCTTAAACGCGCTTCTGTCGGGCGCTCTCCTTCACGCTCCCAGCTGTCCGCCGGCCACCGGGAGGACGATGCCCGACACGAAGTCGGCTTCCTCGCTGGCCAGGTAGAGATGGGCGTTGGCCACGTCCTCCGGCTGACCGTACCGCCCCAAGGCGATGAGCATCAGGGCCATGCCCCTGACCTGGTCGGGGACCCCGATGTCCTCGCCCTCCTGCTTCGCGGCCGTGAGCCGGGTCTCGATGAATCCCGGGGCCACGGCGTTCACGTTGATGCGGAACGGTCCCAGCTCCCGGGCCAGGGTCTTCGTCAGCGCGATGATGCCGCCCTTCGCCGCCGTGTAGTTGGCCTGGCCCGCGTTCCCCACCAGGGCAGCCACCGATGTCGTGAAGGTGATCTTTCGGTGATACGCG
>DASZKM010000104.1:0-2494 GCA_035947055.1 Actinomycetota bacterium | reverse complement strand
GCGGGCCGCGGCGGCCGATCGATCGGGCTGGTGACGGCGGGCGCGGCCGTGGTGGACTCCACGTGGCACGTGGGCTCGTCGGCGGGCCAGTACGCCAGCGCCAGCTGCCCGTACGACGTCATCATCCCGTCGGATGCCTGCGTCGGGACGTCGGTGGGCGATCACGGCGTCGACCCATTCACCCACCAGACCCGGCGGAACCCCAGCTACGGCATCCAGGGACGAGAGTCGGTCCGGGCCCTGGTGGTCGAAGGTGCCGACGGCCAGCGATTCGCGGTGGTCAGCAACGACCTGTACATCCCCCAGGACCTCGTCAACCGGCGAGTGGCCGGCATCCTGGCGGAGTACGACCGAGCCCATCCGGACTCGCCGACGGGCATCACCCCGGAGAACCTCACGATCTCGGTCTCGCACAGCCACTCGTCTCCGTACTACTCGACGCCGTCGTGGGGTGTGTGGCTGTTCCAGGACGTGTTCGACATCCGGTTCTTCGAGCACATCGCACACAAGATGGCGGAGGCCGTGATCGCCGCTTCCAACCGGATGGTCCCGGTGCGGATGGGGGCGGCCACGATCCCGTTCACCGTGGACGGCACGCCGACAGGACCCTCGTGGCTGAAGAAGCACTCGTACGGACCCACGCTGGCCGACGACGGGACGCCTGCCGGCTATCCACGCTGGGATACGGACCGCGACCTGGCCGTGGTCCGGTTCGACGACATCTCCGAGCGTGACCGGCCCCGGCCCCTGGCCACCTGGGTGGTGTGGGGCAATCATCCCGAGAACCTCGACGGCAACGACCTGCTGACCGGGGAGTACGTCAACACGATGTACCGGATCGTGGACCGGGAGATCGGGGGCGTGACGCTGTTCTCCCAGAACGACACGGGGACCGCTGAGGCCCACGACCTGATGCCCGATCAGATCGAGACCGGGACGAACGCCCACCCGGCACACCTGCGCCAGGAGTTCTCCCACAAGGAGTACGCGCAGATGGAGCGGGCCGCCCGCACGCTGGCCGACGGCGTGGAGACCGCGTGGCGCGACGTGTCCCTGGCGTCCAGCGGCCGGCGACTCCCCCGCGGGCATCGCGTGGTGCGGTTCCAGACGGGATTCCCCGTCGGCCTCAAGGACCTGCGGTTCGCCCCGCCCGGGTACCGGGTGTTCCCCAGCGTGTCGAGCTGCCGGACGGAGAACACGTTCGAGGGCAATCCCGGGGTTCCGCTCGCCGGGCTTCCGGACTGCCGCTACGCGTTCGGCCAGAACAACGAGCCGGGTGATCAGCTGCCGGTCAATCCGTCTGTCACCTACGACATGCTCCGGGACCTGTGCGACGACGGCGTGGCCGCCGCATGCGTCCCCGACAACGTCGGCGCGCCGTCGTACACCGGCCTGGAGGAAACGGTCCAGGTTCACCTGCAGGCCATCCGGCTGGGCGACGTGGCGGTGACCGTGTGCCCCTGCGAGCAGTGGGCCGACCAGTCGCGCAACATCAAGAGCCGCTTGGACAAGGTGCCGGGGAACGTGTGGTTCGGGTGGGACTGGACCGCCAACTACACGGACCCCAAGTGGCGGCCCGGCGTCATCTACGACGGCAAGGATCTCCCCGGCCACGGCCCGCTCACGCTCAACGACTGGTGCATCCGGAACGAGAACGGCACGTGGTCGTGCAAGGACCCCCGCAATCCCGCGGTGCGCCGGGAGGTCAGCGACCACCTGTTCCGCCGGATGAAGGCCCAGATCTACAACGATGCCCGGGGATGGGACGCACCGGAGAACTCGCTGCGGGCGGAGACGGAGCCGGCCGAGCTGGACAAGGTGTGGGGGAACTTCACCCACGAGGAGCTCACCGCCCACGGCTACGACATGGTCATCACGGTGGGGATGACCAATGACTACTGGGGCTACCTGGCCTCGTACCGCGAGTTCCAGCGGGGCGATCACTACCGCAAGGCCCTCACCGGACTGGGCCCGCACTCCGAGGACTTCATGGCCACCCGGCTGTCACGGATGGCCGCGGAGCTGAACGGCGGGCCGCCCGTCACGCTCGGACCGAAGGACCTCGCGTACCGGTGGGACTACCAGCACCAGGGCGGACGGCAGGAGGTGCTGGGCCGGTCGGCGCGCACGTACCTGCCCGTCTACGAGGCGCAGATGCCGGCGGACGGGGGTGCGCCGTCGGTCGTCAGCCAGCCCGAGGACATCGAGCGGTTCTCAGCGGCGAATGTGGCGTGGATCGGCGGCTCGACGTGGAGCGACACACCGCACGCCAGGGTCGAACGGTGCATCGCACCGGAGCCGTCCGCCTGCGACCCCGCCGATCCGGCCGACTGGGAGACGTACGCCGACGGCTTCGGCGAGGTCGAGGTGAAGGCCAACTACCCGCAGCCGTCAGAGATGCCCGCCTGGCGGGCCGGTCAGTTCACGTGGCGGTGGGAGGCCACGTTCGAAGCGTTCGACTCCGACATCCCCCTGCGCATCGGGCAGGGGGATG
>DASZKM010000103.1:0-7468 GCA_035947055.1 Actinomycetota bacterium | reverse complement strand
CCTGATCATCAAGACCTTCTTCGTCCAGGCATTCTTCATCCCGTCCGAGTCCATGGTCCCCACTCTCGAGATCGGCGACCGGGTGTTGGTGAACAAGCTGGTGTACGACTTCGGCGACCCCCAGCGCGGCGACATCATCGTGTTCGAGAACCCGAACCTCGTCGATCCCGAGCGGAACCCTTTCGCCGACGTGTGGAACTGGCTGATCGAAGGCCTGGGGTTCTCGACCGACCCGGAGAAGGACTTCATCAAGCGAGTCATCGGGCTGCCCGGTGAGACCATCGAGGTCAAGCACGGCGAGGTGTTCATCGATGGACAGGGGATCCAGGAGCCGTACGTGGGCGAGGCCAGCGTGGACGACTTCCCGCCGACCGAGGTTCAGGACGATCACGTGTTCGTGATGGGTGACAACCGGCCAAACTCCCAGGACTCGCGGTCGTCCCTGGGTCAGATCCCCGTCGACAAGGTGGTCGGCAAGGCGTTCGTGCTGCTGTGGCCCCCGTCGAGGTTCGGTTGGTTGTCCGGCGACTGAAGCAGATCGACCACTACGAGCGGCAGCTCCGCGAGCGTGGCTTCCGAGTTCTGGCCGGTGCCGACGAAGCGGGGCGGGGGGCCCTGGCCGGGCCGCTGGTGGCCGCCGCGGTGATCCTTCCGGAGGACTTCGATCTGGAGGGCTTGGAGGATTCGAAGCTCCTCACCCGCCGGCAGCGCGAGCGGGCCGAGGAGCGTATCCGGGAAGCGGCCCTGGCCGTTTCCGTGTGCCGGGCCATGCCCCGGCGGATCGACCGGGCCGGGCTGCATCGCACGAACCTTGCCCTGCTCCGGCGGGCCCTGCGGACGCTACCCCTGCCGCCCGACTTCGTGCTCACCGATGGGTTCACCCTGCCCCGGTTCCCCATCCCGTGTCTGGGCCTGCGGAAGGGAGATGTGGTCACGGCCTCGGTGGCGGCCGCCTCCGTGGTGGCCAAGGTCACCCGGGACCGGATCATGGACCGGTACCACCGTCGGTTCCCCCAGTACGGGTTCGATACGAACCGGGGGTACGGGACCGCCGGACACTGGGAGGCTCTGTGGCGCCACGGGCCCTCACCCATCCACCGCCGCTCGTTCAACCACGTGACGAACCCTTTGTCCCCGGAGGAGTACCTTCGGTGGAAGAAGGGAGCGGCCGATGAGGCTGAGCAACCATGAGCGGTGAGGAAGAGGAGCTCGAGCAGTACGAGACCCAGATGGAGCTCCGCCTGTACCGGGAGTACCGCGACGTGCTCCCGATGTTCGCCTACGTGGTGGAGACAGAACGCCGGTTCTACCTGGCCAACAAGGTCGAGGTCACCCGGCACGGAGACGAGGGCTGGGTGGAGCTCCAGCTGAGTGACGCCTGGGTGTGGGACATGCATCGCCCGGCCCGGTTCGTGGCCCGGGTCCGGGTTCTCACCGGCCACGACGTCAACATCGAGGAGCTGTCGAAGGGGGAGAGCCCCGACCTGGAAGAGCCCCCGCCCATGGCCCCGGCGTGATGTCGGACCCGGCGGCCATGCTGCGGCCGTGGACGATCGCAAGCACGTCGGCAGGTCGGGAGAGCTCGCCGCCTGGGAGGCCTACCGCCGCCGCGGCTACCGGCTGGTGGCCCGGAACTGGCGGTGTCCCCTCGGCGAGCTCGACCTGGTGGTTGGCCGTCCCGGCCTGATCGTGTTCTGCGAGGTCAAGACGCGCCGCCCCGGTCCGCTGGGGGAGCCCTTCGAGGCGGTGACGCCGGCCAAGCAGCGAAAGCTCCGAAAGCTGGGACAGGCCTTCCTTTTCGCGCAAGCCACGCGCCCACCGGCTTGCCGGTTCGACGTGGCCAGCGTGACCGTCGACGGAAGCGGCCGGGCCGAGGTCCAGGTCTACGAGGACGCCTTCTAGCCGGGCCGGGCAGCCGGTTGCGCGCCGCCCGTGACCGCGACCAACCAGTCGCGCAGCGCCTTGCAGTACTGGCGCTGCCGGACCAGGTCCGGGTGGTCGTCCTTCTCTCCGACCTTGCTCCGGATCATGGCCAGCGTGATCTGGGCCCGGTACAGCCGCTTCAGCGTCTTGCCGGCCAGCGGCCCGGCCCGCCGCGTCATCTCCCGCCGGCTCTTTCGCCGGGCCGAGGGGCTCTCCAGGACCTCCAGCTCCTGGGGATGGATGCCTTCCCGGCCCACCTCTCCCAGCAGGCAGGCCCGGAGCCACCGGTGCTCGCGACGCCGGCCCATCGACACCATCAAGGCCAGGAACGCCAGGAACGGAAGGCCCTTGGCGGTGGTAGCCAGGATCACCTGCCCGTAATCCGCGGCGCTCTCCAGCTGGTCCGGGTAGAAGTCCAGCAGCGGCGAGTTCCACAGGAAGTGGGCTCCGATGGCCAGCAGGATCAGCCCGCCGGCGACCCCGAGGCGCTTGCCGACTGACGCCTCACGCCGGCGAGTGGCGAAGTAGGCCACGCCCATCCCGAACAATCCGGAATACAGGACGTGTCCGTACACGCCGCCGGCCACCACGCGGACGAAGAACCCTTCGAGGATCCCGCCCGGGGTCCCACCGAACTGGCCGATGAAATACAGGACGTCCTCCACCACCGTGAACCCCAGGCCGGCCATGGCTCCGTACACGAACCCATCCATGACGTCGTCGACCTCTCGCCGGGCGATGAGGATCACGAACACGACGGCAAGCCCCTTGAGGATCTCCTCGATGGGTGGAGCGATGATGGCCGCTCCCCACTGCACGTAGAGGTCCCGGCCGAGCAGGTCGGCCACCAGCGGGTCCCACCCCGCCGAGGCGACAAGCGTCAACGTGGTGGCCCCGAACGCCCCCCACAGCAGCGAGGCCACGATCAACGACGCGGGCTCCCGCTCGTACAGATCCAGGACGTAGATCAGGATGAATGCGGGTACCGCGTAGACGAGCAGCAGCACCCACGACAGCACCCACCCACCCGGCGACACGGAGAGCACGCCCACCTGGATGAGCACGGCGGCGATCGTGGACAGGACCAGCAGCACCATGAACAGCCAGAAAGCAGGCTGCCGAACCTGCCACAGCGAGGTCCGGTATCCACGGCCCGGCCGGCCCGGCAGCGCCGCGGTTTCCGGGGTGGCCATCAGGCCACCTCTGCACTTTCGATCATGGCCTGGACGTCGGATGCAACCGCGACGAACTGTCCTTCGGGGGCCCACCCGTCGAACACCACGCCGTTGCCCTGCGGACTGACCGCCGCGGTGATCTCGCCTACCAGCGGTGTGCCGACGCCTTCGAACGTCCCCACGTAGGAGACCCGCAGGCCAGGCCCGGCGGGAAGCGTCACGGCTTCTGGGTCGGAGACGGACAGCTGGCCGGCCTGCGGCTCCAGGACCGTCGTCCGGTACTCCTGGAGAAGACCTTCGGCGCCTGCCCGCGCCGGAGCGGTGATCACGTACAGGGCCCCGATGTCTCCCACCAGACGGACCTGCGGCGGGTCGGCGATCTGTTCCTCGATCACCCATCCCTCGGCGGGCCGGAACCGGACCTCGGGCGAGACCGAGATCGGGTCGCCGAGAGTGGTCTTCCCTGGGTCGCCGATCTCGCCCGGGCCGCCCAGCAGAAACCCGCCGAGCGTCACGAACAGGATCAGCAGGAAGACGCCGAGCGTCGGGAGCCAACGGGCCTCGCGTCGCGGGATGGGGCGGGCCGGAGCGGCGGGTGGCGTCGCCGCGGCGGTGGTCACGACGCGGAGTAAAGCATCGCCGGTCTTCCGTGTCATACCCCGCCGCTAGCGTGCGCCCGATGTACGCGCGGTCCCACACGGTGGCGGTGGTCGGCGTCCGCGGCCATCTCGTCGCCGTGGAAGCACACGTGGGGCGGGGCCTTCCCGCCCTCCACCTGACGGGCCTTCCCGGGGCGGCCATCCACGACGCGCGGGAGCGGGTTCGTCCGGCCGTCGAGCACGCGGGCCTGGAGTGGCCGCTCCGCCGAGTCACCGTGAACCTCAGTCCGGCCGAGCTCCGCAAGGACGGACCGGGGTTCGATCTTCCGGTTGCCGTGGCGGTGCTGGCCGCTACCTCTCAGGTTCCTCACGACCGACTGGCTCGGTACGTGCTGGCCGGCGAGCTGTCCCTTCGCGGAGGACTCGTCCCCACGCCGGGGATCCTGGCCGTGGCGGCCGCGGCCGCGGAGCGAGGGATGGAGGGCGTGGTGGTCCCGGAGGCGAACGCCGCGGAGGCCGCGCTGGTCGAGAACCTTCGGGTGATCCCGGCCCGGACGCTGGCGGAGGTGGTGGTGTTCCTTCGAGGGGAGGCCAAGCCGTCGCCGCCGCCAACGGCGGGCTCGCCCGCCGCGGCAGCTCCGGCCGTCGATCTGGCCGAGGTCCGGGGTCAGGTCCAGGCCCGGCGGGCGCTGGAGGTCGCCGCTGCGGGAGGACACAACCTGCTGATGGTCGGCCCACCGGGGGCGGGAAAGACCATGCTGGCCCGGCGGTTGCCCACGGTCCTGCCGGCGATGACCCGGCCCGAGGCCCTCGCTGTCACCCTGCTGCATTCCGTGGCGGGGGTGCTGACTCCCGGCGAGCCGATGGTGTCCGCGCGACCGTTCCGCGCTCCGCATCACTCCACCTCCGCATCGGGCCTGTTGGGTGGGGGCTCGTCGCGGCTCCGTCCCGGCGAAGCGTCGCTGGCCCACCACGGGGTCCTTTTCCTCGACGAGGTCAACGAGTTCCGCCGCGACGTGCTGGAAGGCCTTCGCCAGCCGCTCGAGGACGGAAGGGTGGTCGTGGTTCGGGCCGCCGGGGCCGTGGAGTTCCCCGCTCGGTTCACCCTCGTGGCCGCGGCCAACCCGTGTCCTTGCGGGTTCAACGGCGATCCCCGACGGACGTGCTCGTGCAAGCCTCCCGTTCTGGACGCCTACCGGCACCGGCTATCGGGGCCGCTCCTCGACCGGATCGACATCCGCCTGCGGGTGCCGCGTCTTTCGCGCTCGGAGCTGCTGGGCTCGGAGCACGCCGAGCCCTCCGCTGGGGTGCGCGACCGGGTGGAGGCGGCCCGGGACCGCCAGCGCTGGCGATTGGAGGACGCCGGGCTTCGGTGCAACGCGGAGATGTCCGGGGCGCAGGCCCGACGCGCTGCTCGGTTGACGTCGAAGGCCGAGTTCCGCCTTGGCCGGGCCGTCGAGCGGTTCGGCCTGACTGGCCGGGGCTTCGACCGGATCTTGAAGGTGGCCCGGACCATCGCGGACCTCGAGGCATCGGCGCGAACGACGGAGGACCATCTCCTGGAAGCCCTCACGTTCCGCGGCGAGGACGGCCTCGCCCGGGAGGCCGGGGTTGCGTGAGCGGGGCGAGCCGTCGGTTGTTCATGAGCCGGCCGGGCGGCAGCCGGTTGTGCGCGAGCCGGCTGTGTGGCCGGAGGAGTTCGTGGCCCGCCCGCGGGACCGGGACGCGCTCCTCGTCCTGGCCAGCCTGGAGGGCATCATTCCCCGCGATCTCCACGCGCTGGCGTGGCGGGAGGGATCCGCGGCGGGCTGCCTTCGAGCGATCCGTCGAGGTGCGGTGGGCACCGACAACGACCGCACGATCGCCGCTGCCGTTCGCCCCGACGAGGTCAGAAAGGCGCTGGCCGCTTGTGGCGCCCGGGCAAGGGCTCCGGGCGACGACGAGTATCCCGAGGCGCTGCTGCACCTGGCCGATCCGCCGGTCTGCGTGTTCATCCGCGGGCAGCGGCTGGTGCCGTGGCCCACGGCAGTCACGGTGGTCGGATCCCGGACCTGCACGCCGTACGGTCACGAGATCGCCGAGGGCATCGGCGCCGGTCTGGCTGACGCCGGCGTCGCGGTGGTGAGCGGCGCCGCCCTGGGCATCGACGCCGCCTCGCACGAGGGGGCGCTGCGGGCCGGCGGACGCACCGCCGCGGTGCTGGGCTCGGGGATCGATGTCGCGTATCCGCGTAGCAACGCCCGGCTCATCGATGCCATCGCCACGGACGGTCAGGTGCTGAGCGAGTACCCGCCTGGCGTTCCGGCGCGGCCCTATCGGTTCCCGGCCAGGAACCGTCTCGTCGCCGCGCTGGGACTGGCGGTCGTGGTCGTGGAGGGCGCGGAGGGGAGCGGGTCCCTGATCACCGCCGACTTCGCACAACAGCTCGGGCGGCACATCCTGGCCGTGCCCGGACCGGTGACCGCCCCGCAGTCCGCCGTTCCGAACGAGCTGATCCGGGATCTGGCGACGCTGGTTCGCGGACCCCAGGACGTCCTGGAGGCGATCGGCATGGCACCGGTCGGTGCGACCGAGGACGACGACCACCCGGTTCCCCCCGGCCTCTCCGTAGAAGAGCGCGCGGTGCTGCATCGTGTCTCGGGTGCATCCGCCGCGGTGGAGGCCGTGGCCGACGCCGCCGGCGTATCGCCCGCCCGGACCCTGGCCGCCCTGGCCGCGCTGGAGCTCCGCGGGCTGGTCGCTTCCGATGGCGGGCGGTACCGGCGAACGAGCTCCCGGTCCCGGCGCGGGTGGTAGGAGGCGACCGAACCGTGTGATACAAGTCGGATGGCCCCGGCTTCGGGCCATCTACCGATGATCGACCGATTCGTCCGTCACCTCGCGCTCGAACGCCGCCTGTCGGATCACACCGTCCGGGCGTACGAACGTGACGTCCGAGAGCTGGAGACGTTCCTGAGCCGGAGCGGTTCCGACCTCGGCTCCGCCACCTACCGGCAGCTCCGACGGTGGCTCGGCCAGCTGGCCACCCGAGGCTTTGCCCGGTCCTCGGTCGCTCGCAAGGCCGCCGCCGTTCGGGCCTTCTACCGGTTCGCCCACCGCCGGGGGCTGGTCAAGGAGAATCCCGCGGCCTTGCTGACCGGGCCGAAGGTCCCGGTCCTGCTGCCGTCGGTGCTGAAAGCCGGCGAGGCGGGATCGCTGGTGGAAGCGCCCGGAGATGCCGATACCTGGAGTGTGCGCGACCGTGCGGTACTCGAGCTCCTGTACGCGGCCGGGATCCGGGTGGCCGAGCTGTGCGGGCTGGACGTCGACGACGTGGACACGGACCGGCAGCGGGTCCGGGTGCACGGCAAGGGTGGCCGGGAGCGGCTGGTGCCCATCGGAGACGTGGCCGCCGACTCCGTCCGGGCGTACCTGACACGAGCACGACCGGCCATGGTGCCCGAACGAGGGGGCCACGCCTTGTTCTTCAACCGCCGGGGGAAGCGCCTGTCGCCACGCGATGCCCGGGCCGTGGTGGAAAAATACCGGCGGGAGGCGCTGGAGGCTCGCCGGGTAAGCCCGCACACCCTGCGGCACTCCTTCGCCACGCATCTGATGGAGGGGGGTGCCGACATCCGCGAGGTTCAGGAGCTGCTGGGGCATCGCAGCCTGACCAGCACCCAGCGATACACCCACGTTTCCAGACCCAGGCTGTTCGACGCCCATCGACGGAGCCATCCCCGGGCCTGATGGCCGCCGACCCCGCCCCCGTATCCCCCGAAGCCGAGGACC
>DASZKM010000102.1:0-20668 GCA_035947055.1 Actinomycetota bacterium | reverse complement strand
CGGCGATCTCGATAGCTTGGGCCAAGAGGCGGTCAGGAGGGACCCCGTACAGCGATCCGAGCTCATAGAGGAGCGGCACGGACACGCTGCGGGCCCCCCGTTCGTAGCTCCCAACGGAGGAGGGCTTGAACCGCCCCCCCGAGATCCGCTGGACGTCGTGGAGGGTCAGACCGCGTGCTTGGCGAGCGCGGCGCAGAACCTCACCGAGCGCGGAAGAGATCTTCACGGGTCATCAGTGTCCGCGGGCAGCGTGAGCGAATCGTAGCCGTCGCGGGCCCGGGAGCCAAACCGAGACCTATTCCTGCGGTTTGGGCTCGGCGGTCTTCGGCTCGTCCGTGGACTCCTCGTCCACGGCTCCTTCGCGAAGGCCGCTCTTGAACTCTTTGGTCGAACGGCCGAGTGACCGGGCCAGCTGGGGGAGCTTTCGGGCACCGAACAGGAGAAGCAGCACCGCCAGGATGAGCACGATCTCCCAGAATCCGATGTTGGGCATCTACGCTCCTTGTCTCCCGCCCTCGGTCCGGCGCTCGAGCTCAGCCTACACCGGCCGAACGCGAGGGGCTCGTGGTAGAGTCTCGCCGCAAGGACCCTTTAAATCCGGTCCGGTGAGGCCGGGAAGGGAGGGAAGGTGACACAGGCTGGCGGCGCTCCACGTCCGTGTGGAGCGTTTCTTCATCTCTCGCCCCCTTGCCGTGTTCTCCGCTTCCCTCGGGAGGCGGGGCATGGCGTTTGAGCTCAAGACCCGACTCCTGGACGGCGCCGAGGTGAGCCGCGCCGTGACCCGGATCGCCCACGAGATCGTGGAGCGAACCAAAGGAGCGGAGGACCTCGTGCTGGTGGGGATCGCGGCCCGCGGCGATGACCTGGCCCGCCGGCTCGCCGAGCAGATCCGGCAGATCGAGGGGACCGACGTCCCGGTCGGCGTACTCGACATCACCTTCTACCGCGACGACATCGGGCTCCGGGCCGAGGCGCCGGAGGTCCATCAGACCCTCATCCCGTTCGACGTCACCGGCAAGACCGTGGTCCTGGTCGATGACGTGCTGTTCACGGGGCGCACCATCCGAGCGGCCATGGACGCGCTGGTCGACTTCGGGCGTCCCCGTTCGGTGCAGCTCGCCGTGCTGGTCGACCGGGGCCACCGGGAGCTGCCGATCCGGGCCGACTACGTGGGGAAGAACCTCCCGACCCGGAGCGAGGACCAGGTCCGGGTGCTGCTGACGGAGACCGATGGCACCGACGCCGTCGAGGTGGGGGAGATGACATGAAGGAATCACCGGCCACCGGGCGGGCCCGTGAAGGCGGCCACGGCCTCGGCGTGTCGCATCTGCTGTCGATGACCCAGCTGACTCCCGAGGCGATCAGCACGATCCTGGAGACGGCCGACTCGTTCCGCGAGGTGGGCACCCGGATCATCAAGAAGGTCCCCGCGCTCCGCGGGCGGACGGTGGTCAACCTGTTCTTCGAGGCGTCCACCCGGACCCGGATTTCTTTCGAGATCGCCGCGAAGCGCCTTTCGGCGGACGTCATCAACTTCTCATCGTCGGGGTCCTCCGTGTCGAAGGGGGAGAGCCTCAAGGACACCGCGCTGACGCTGGAGGCCATGGGGGCCGACGCCATCGTGGTCCGCCACTCCTCCAGCGGAGCGCCTCAGACGCTGTCCCGGTGGGTCCGGGCCAGCGTGGTCAACGCGGGGGACGGCACGCACGAGCACCCCACCCAGGCCCTGCTCGACCTGTACACGGTCCGCGAGCACTTCCCGTCTTTCGAGGGGCTCCGGGTGGCCATCGTGGGGGACGTCCTGCACTCTCGGGTGGCCCGGTCGGGAACCCACGGCTTCAGCCGGATGGGCGCCGAGGTGACGCTGGTCGGTCCGCCGACGCTGGTCCCCGCGGAAGCGGCGGCGTGGGGCGCGCAGATCTCGCACGATCTCGACGCGGTCCTGCCCAAGACCGACGTCTGTTACCTGCTGCGGGTCCAGCGGGAGCGCCAGCGGCTGCAGTTCTTCCCCACGATCCGGGAGTACGCCCGCCGGTACGGGCTGACCCGGGAACGGGTCGGGGCGCTCCCGGAGGGCGCGCTCATCATGCATCCCGGTCCCATGAACCGCGGTGTGGAGATCGCCTCCGACGTGGCCGATCTGCCCCAGTCCCTGATCACCGACCAGGTGACCAACGGGATCGCGGTTCGGATGGCGCTCCTCTACCTGTTGCTCGGCGGGAGCGAGGCGTGACCGCCGTTCTCCTTCGGGGAGGCCGGCTCGTTGACCCGGCGTCGGGTCACGACGCCACGACGGACGTCCTCATCGAGGACGAGACGGTTGAAGCGGTCGGCTCCAAGGCCCCGGGCCGAGCCCGGGTCGTGGACTGCGAGGGGCTCGTCCTGGCTCCCGGTCTCGTGGATCTCCACGCCCACCTGCGCGAGCCCGGCCGGGAGGAGGCGGAAACCGTGGAGACCGGCTCCCGGGCCGCCGCCGCCGGCGGCTACACGGCGATCTGCGCCATGCCCAACACCGATCCGGTGGCCGACACGGCGGCGGTGGTCCTCGAGGTCCGCAACCTCGGCGAGAAGGCCGGATCCGTCGACGTCCTTCCCGCCGCCGCCATCACCCGGGGCTTGGAGGGCGAGACCCTGGTGGAGATGGGCGAGCTGGCCGAGCTCGGCGTCCGCCTGTTCACCGACGATGGTCGGTGCGTCCAGTCGGCCCAGCTGATGCGCATGGCCCTGGAGTACGCACGGGCCTTCGACGTGGTCGTCAGCCAGCACGCCCAGGAGAACTCGCTGGCCGAGGGGTGGCAGATGCACGAGGGCTATGCCTCGGCGCTGCTCGGGCTGCGCGGCGCGCCGGCCGAGGCGGAGGCGACCATCGTGGCCCGGGACCTGCTGCTGGCCGGGCTCACCGGCGGACGCTTGCACCTCACGCACCTGTCGGCGGCCTTGTCGGTGGAGCTGGTGGCCGGCGGGAAGGCGCGGGGACTTCGAGCCACCGCCGACGTCACGCCCCACCATCTGACGTTCTGCGACGAGGACCTGACCGGCTACGACACCAACCTCCGGGTGAATCCGCCGCTGCGCACGGCCGAGGACCGGACCGCGCTCCGCCGGGCCTTGGCCGACGCGACGCTCGACGCCGTGGCCACGGACCACGCGCCGCACACCGTGGAGGACAAGGAGGTGGAGTTCGACCAGGCCCTGCCGGGGACCACGGGACTGGAGACGGCCCTGGCCGCCGTCCTGAGCCTCGGCCCGAACCCGGACCTCCCGACGATCGTGGAGCGCATGTCCACCACACCGGCGCGCATCCTGGGCCTGGCCGATCACGGCGGGCCGGTGGCCCCCGGCCGCCCCGCGAACCTGGTGGCGTTCGATCCCGCCGCGGAGTGGACCGTGGGGGAGCGTCCGTTCGCCTCTCGGGGCCGGAACTCCGCGTTCCTGGGCCGCACCCTGCGCGGACGGGTGGTGCACACCCTCCTTCGCGGGCGGTTCACCGTGCAGGACGGGGAGGCCGTGGAGTGACCGAAGCCGTCCTGGTGCTCGAGGACGGGACGGCCTTCCGGGGTGAAAGCTTCGGCGCCCCGGGCGAGACGTTCGGCGAGATCGTGTTCAACACCGGCATGACCGGATACCAGGAGGTCCTCACCGATCCGTCATACGCGCGCCAGATCGTCGTCATGACGTATCCGCACGTCGGCAACTACGGGGTGAACGGCGACGATCCGGAGTCGAAGGCCATCCAGGTGTCGGGGTTCGTGGTCCGCGAAGCCGCCCGCCGGGCCAGCAGCTGGCGAGCGGAACGATCCCTCGACCAGGAGCTATCCGGCTCGGGGGTGGTGGCGATCGAGGGGATCGATACCCGGGCCCTGACCCTGCACATCCGGGAAGCCGGCGCGATGCGAGCGGCCATCTCCACCGACGACCTGGATCCCCGATCGCTCGGTGGGCGAGTGCGACAGCAACCCGAGATGCTCGGTGCCGACCTGGCCGGGAGCGTCTCCACCCGACGGCCGTACGAGGCAACCGACATCGGGATCCAGCCCGTTCCCCGGAACGGGCGAACGTTCCGGGTCGCGGCCCTCGATTGGGGGATCAAGCGGAACAGCCTTCGACTCCTGGCCCGCAGCGGCGGCCACGCCACGGTGTTTCCCGCCATGACGCCGGCCGGGGAGATCCTGGCCGGTGGGTACGACGGCGTGTTCCTGTCCAACGGGCCCGGCGATCCGGCGGCCACCGAGTACGCCGTGCGCACGGCCCGCGAGCTGCTGGGGAAGGTTCCCGTGTTCGGGATCTGCCTGGGCCATCAGATCGTCGGCCGGGCCATCGGTGGCGCGACCTACAAGCTGAAGTTCGGCCACCGCGGATCGAACCAGCCCGTGCTGGACAGCGACAGCGGGCGGGTGGAGGTCACCAGCCACAACCACGGGTTCGCGGTGGATCCGGCGTCGTTCGGGGCAGCGGCAGCGCCACCGGCACCCGGCCGGGAGGCACCGGTCGTCGACACC
This sequence comes from Actinomycetota bacterium, assembly GCA_035947055.1. Taxonomy (GTDB): domain Bacteria; phylum Actinomycetota; class UBA4738; order UBA4738; family CALAEC01; genus DASZKM01. The sequence goes on along the minus strand of DASZKM010000102.1, from coordinate 16,169 downwards.
GAGGTGGGCCGGGCCGCGCTCACGCACTGGAACCTCAACGACGGCACGTTGGAGGGACTGCGACTCCTGGACGTGCCGGGGTTCTGCGTCCAGTACCACCCCGAAGCCGCGCCCGGCCCCCACGACGCGGCCTACCTGTTCGAGCGGTTCGCCGATCTGATGGAGAGGAGCACCTAGTGCCCCGGCGCGACGACCTTCAGACGATCATGGTCATCGGCTCCGGGCCGATCATCATCGGCCAGGCGTGCGAGTTCGATTACTCGGGGACCCAGGCCTGCAAGGTGCTGAAGGCCGAGGGGTACCGCATCGTGCTGGTGAACTCGAACCCGGCCACGATCATGACCGACCCCGAGTTCGCCGACCGTACGTACGTCGAGCCGCTGACCCCGGAATCCGTCCTGGCGGTCATCGAGCGGGAGCGACCGGACGCGCTGCTGCCCACGCTGGGCGGTCAGACCGGGCTGAACCTGGCCGTCTCTCTGGCGGAGTCCGGGGCCCTGGAGTCGTACGGCGTCGGCCTGATCGGCGCGGACCTGGAGGCCATCCGCCGGGCCGAGGACCGTCGCAGGTTCGTGGAGACCATGAACCAGGCGGGGCTCCCGCTCCCTCGTTCCGGCTTCGCCCACTCGATCGAAGAAGCGGCGGCTGTCGCCGGAGAGCTGGGTTTCCCCGTGATGGTCCGGCCGTCGTTCGTGCTCGGCGGCGGAGGAACCGGCCTGGCCCGGTCCCCCCAGGACCTGGAGCGCATCGCCGCCGACGGCATCGCCACCAGCCCGATCGGTGAAGTCCTGGTGGAGGAGTCGGTGGAGGGATGGAAGGAGTTCGAGCTCGAGGTCATGCGGGACCGCGCGGATAACGCGGTCGTGGTGTGCAGCGTGGAGAACGTCGACCCGATGGGAGTGCACACGGGGGACTCGATCACCGTTGCCCCGGCCCAGACCCTGACCGACCGGGAGTACCAGGACATGCGCGACGCGTCGCTGGCCTGCATCCGGGCCGTGGGTGTGGAGACCGGCGGGTCCAACATCCAGTTCGCGGTGAACCCCGAGGACGGCCGGATGGTGGTCATCGAGATGAATCCCCGGGTGTCGCGGTCCTCCGCCCTGGCCAGCAAGGCGACCGGGTTCCCCATCGCCAAGATCGCCGCGCGCCTGGCGGTGGGGTACCGCCTCGACGAGATCACCAACGACATCACCGGGGAGACCCAGGCGTGCTTCGAGCCCGCGCTCGACTACGTGGTGGTCAAGGTTCCCCGGTGGGCGTTCGAGAAGTTCCCCGGCGCCGACCCGACGCTGGGGACCAAGATGAAATCGGTCGGCGAGGTCATGGCCGTGGGCCGGACGTTCAAGGAGGCGTGGGGGAAGGCGCTCCGTTCGCTGGAGCGGGCGGGTGCGTCGCTGGGCGGCGACGGCCCCCACGACGTTCCCGACGACGTGCTCGGTGCGCTGGCCACCCCGACCGAGGGCCGCATGACGCTGGTGGAGACCGCCCTGCAGCGGGGCCACCCCGTCGAAGACGTGGCCGCGGCCTCGAAGATCGATCCGTGGTTCGTCGACCAGATCGCCCAGGTGACCGAAGCGGCCGCCCGGCTGCAGGGCCGTCGCCTGCCGAAGGTGGGGACCGACGAGCTGGCCGCGGCCAAGCGGGCCGGGCTGGCCGACCGGAGGATCGCCGCGTTGCTGGGGGCCACCGAGCGCGAGGTTCGGGCGGCGCGCCGGGCGGCCGGGGTTCGTCCCGTGTACAAGACCGTCGACACGTGCGCGGGAGAGTTCCGGGCCCGGACCCCGTACTACTACTCCACGTACGAGCAGGTCTCCGAGGTGGCCCCAGCGGAAAAGCCCCGGGTGGTCATCCTGGGCAGCGGCCCCAACCGCATCGGACAGGGCATCGAGTTCGACTACGCCTGCGTGCACGCCGCGTTCGCCCTCCGCGAGGCGGGCTTCGAGACCGTGATGGTGAACTGCAACCCGGAGACGGTATCCACGGACTACGACACCAGCGACCGCCTGTACTTCGAGCCGGTGGCAGCGGAGGACGTCATCGCGGTGTGCGAGGCGGAGGAACCGGAAGGCGTCGTGGTCCAGCTGGGGGGACAGACCCCGCTCGGCCTGGCCGCGGACCTGGAGGCCGAGGGCTACCAGGTGCTGGGTACCTCCCCCTCGTCCATCGACCTGGCCGAGGACCGCGGGAAGTTCGGGGCGCTGCTCACCCGGCTGGGAGCCCTGCTGCCACCGCACGGTGAGGCGACGTCGCTGGAGGAGGCCACGGCGGTGGCCGAGCGGATCGGCTACCCCGTGGTGGTCCGGCCGTCGTACGTCCTCGGCGGACGGGCCATGGAGATCGTGTACGGCGAGGACGAGCTGGAGCGATACCTGGCTCAAGCCACGGCCGCCGGCCCCCAGCATCCCGTCCTCGTGGACCGGTTCCTGGAAGGAGCCATCGAGATCGACGTCGATGCGGTGTCGGACGGCGACGAGGTGTTCATCGGTGCGGTCATGGAGCACATCGAGGAGGCCGGCGTGCACTCCGGCGACTCGTCCTGCGTCATCCCGCCCGTCAGCATCTCCGACGACGAGCTGGCCGAGGTGGAGCGGCTGACCCGCGTGATCGCGGCGGCCCTGGAGGTGAAGGGCCTTCTCAACGTGCAGTTCGCGCTGAAGGACGAGCGGGTCTGGGTCCTGGAGGCCAACCCTCGGGCCTCCCGGACCGTACCCTTCGTCTCCAAGGCCACCGGGGTTCCGCTGGCCAAGATGGCCGCCCGGGTCCTGGTGGGGGAGAGCATCGCCACGCTTCGGGAAGAAGGACTCATCCCGCAGGAGCCCGCCCTGTACCGGAACCTCCGTCACGTGGCGGTGAAGGCGGCGGTGCTCCCCTTCGGACGGTTCCCGGGCGTCGACACCGTGCTGGGCCCGGAGATGCGCTCCACCGGAGAGGTCATGGGGGTGGCCACGTCGCTCGGGCTCAGCCTGGCCAAGGCCGCCGCGGCCACCGGGGCGGCCCTTCCCGAGAAGGGCAGTGTGTTCGTGAGCGTGGCGAACCGTGACAAGCGGGCCATCGTGTTCCCGGTGAAGCGCTTGTCCGACCTCGGGTTCCGGATCCTGGCCACCGGGGGAACCGCCGGGCTGCTGCGCCGGGCCGGGATCGACGTCCAGGAGGTGGCCAAGGTGTCGGAGGGCCATCCCAACGCGGCGGACCTCATCCGCGAGGGTCAGGTGGACATGGTCATCAACACGCCCTTTGGCCGTGGGCCGCGGACCGACGGCTATTTCATCCGGACGGCCGCGGCGGCCGCCGGCGTTCCGTGCGTGACCACGCTTCCCGGCGCGTTCGCGGCAGTGCAGGGGATCGAGGCCCTGCGCCGGGACGGCGAAGAGCCCTGGAGCCTCCAGGAGTACCATCGGGGGCTCCGACCATGATCCGCCAGAAGTGCGAGATCCTTTCGAAGAAGAAGTGGGGGGCCTACCACGCCATCACGCTTGTGGCCCCGGAGATCGCCGAGGAGGCCAAGCCCGGTCAGTTCGTGGAGATCGCGGTGCCGGGCGACCGGGAGTTCACCCTCCGCCGGCCGTTCTCCATCCATCAGGCATCGCGGAAGGGCGGCTGGGCCGGGACCCTGGAGATCGTCCTGTACCCGGGCGGGCCGGGGACGACGTGGATGAGCCAGGTCGAAGCGCACGACTTCTTCGACGTGATCGGCCCGCTGGGCCGTCCGTTCCCCTACCCCCGTGACCTGACGAACTGCCTCCTGGTGGGCGGAGGGTACGGCGCGGCGCCGCTGTACTTCCTGGCCCAGGAGCTCCGGACCCGGAACAAGCGCGTGGACATGATCGTCGGGGCCCGCGACCAGGAGCGGGTGTTCAAGCCCGTGGAGGCCAAGCGGCTGTCGATGGCGGTGACCATCACCACCGAGGACGGGAGCCTCGGAGATCGGGGGAGGGTCACCGACGCCCTGGGCGACATGATCAAGCGCTGCGACAGCGACGTGGTGTACGCCTGCGGACCGAACCCCATGCTCCGGGCCGTGGCGGAGTACTGCACGGACCAGGGCATCCCCAGCCAGGTGGCGGTGGAGGAGCTGATGGGCTGCGGGATCGGGGTGTGCTGGTCGTGCGTCGTCCCCGTGATCCGCTCGGGTGGCAAGGGCTGGGACTACCTGCGGTCGTGCGCCGACGGCCCGGTGTTCAGCGGGGCCCGAGTGTGGTGGGAGAAATGGCTCGGCGGCCGGACGGCGCCCATCGCCACGCCGCCGGAAGGGTTCCAGATGGACGAGGTGGCGGTGGAGCAGGCGGGGTCGTGGCGAGCCGAGTGAGCCTGGCCGTCGAGCTTCCGGGCGTGGTGATCCCGACCCCGGTGCTGGGAGCGTCGGGGTGTGTCGGGTCCGGCCGGGAGCTGCAGCAGCTGATGGACCTCCGTGGTGTTGGAGGGATCATCACCAAGAGCGTGACGGCCCGGCCGGCACGAGGCTTCCCCACCCCTCGGATGGTGGAGACACCCTCCGGGATGCTCAACGCGATCGGGCTGCAGAACCCCGGGGTGACCGAGTTCATCCGCAAGGACGGGCCGTTCATCGCCCGAGCCGGCGTGCCGGTGTTCGTGTCCATCGCCGGCAAGACCGTCCAGGAGTTCGCCGACGTGGCCGTGAGCGTGGCCAAGATCCCCGGCGTGAAGGGTCTCGAGGCCAACCTGTCCAGCCCGAACTCCAGCGCGATCGGCGCGCAGATCTTCGCCAAGGATCCCGAGGCCGCGGCCGAGGTGCTGACCACGCTGACCCGGATGACGCATCTGCCGGTGTTCGCCAAGCTCACGCCGGACGTCACCAACATCGTCGAGGTGGCCGAGGCATGCATCCGTGCGGGGGCGCACGGGCTCTCGCTGATCAACACGCTGATGGGGATGGCCATCGACGTGGATACGTTTCGGCCCAGGCTGGCCTCGGTGACGGGCGGGCTGTCGGGGCCGGCCATCCGCCCCGTGGCGCTCCGTGCCGTGTTCCAGGTGGCCCGGGCACTGCCGGAGGTTCCGATCATCGGCATGGGCGGTATCCGCAACGCGGAGGACGCCATCGAGTTCCTGCTGGCCGGAGCGTGGGCCGTGGCCGTGGGAACCACGAACTACTTCGACCCCCATGCCATGGCCACGGTGGCCGACGGCATCGCCGACTACCTGGCGCGGCGCGGCATGTCGAGCCCTGCAGATCTCCGGGGGCGGGTCCAGGTCCCGGCGGAGGCATCCACGGAACCGGTGCACCGCGGCGGGTGAGCCGCAACCCGCTGATCGTCGCCGCCGACCTGTCCGACGCGGACGCCGCGGAGGATCTGGCCAGGCGCCTGGCTCCGGTCGTGGGCATGGTGAAGGTGGGGCTCGAGCTGTTCTGCGCGGCCGGGCCCGCCGCCGTGTCCCGCGTCGCTCGTCACGCGCCGGTGTTCCTGGACCTCAAGCTGCACGACATCCCCGCCACGGTGCAGGCCGCCGCCCGGGGAGCGGCGCGGCTGGGAGCATCGATGCTGTCGGTCCATGCCCTGGGCGGTCCGGAGATGGTCCGGGCCGCGGTGGAGGGTGCGGCCGAGGGTGCCGCTGCGGTGGGCAAGGAGCCCCCCGATATCGCGGCGGTCACCGTGCTGTCCAGCCTGGCGGAGGCGGCCGGAGCATCGCCCGCGTCGCTGGCGTTCGAGGCCCAGACGGCCGGGGCGAAGGGAGCCATCGTCTCCGGCGAGGATGTGAAGGCCGTGCGTGAGATCCTGGGACCGGACCTCCTGCTGGTCGTTCCCGGCATCCGTCCTACGGGCGACGAGCCCAACGATCACGCGCGAGTGCTGACGCCCGCGGAAGCGATGGAAGCCGGCGCTGATTATGTGGTGGTGGGACGTCCCATCACGCGTTCGCCGGATCCGCGGACCGCGGCGGAGGCGATCCTCCGCGAAGTCGGGTCTGAGGGCGGGGGAGGAGGATGAGCGATCTTCGGATGCACGATCTGCTCGTGCAGCGCGGGGCGATCCGCGAGGGGCACTTCCTGTTGTCGTCCGGCCGGCACTCGGACGTGTACGTCGAGAAGGCGCGGGTGTTCGAGGACCCGGACCTGACCGTGCGGTTGGGTCGGGAGATCGCTTCGTGGTACGAGAACGTGGACGTGGTGGTCAGTCCCGCGGTCGGAGCATTGCCGCTGGGCTTCGCGACGGCGCTGGGCGCGCCGGCGCGGTTCATCTACGCCGAGCGGGAGCGTGGCCGGATGACGCTGCGTCGCGGGTTCTCGCTGTCGCCCGGCGAGCGAGCACTCGTGGTCGAGGACGTGATCACCACGGGCGGCTCCGCCGCGGAGGTCTGGGAACTGGTTGGCGAATCGGACGCCGAACGTCTCGGGGTGGCCGCGCTGGTGGATCGCTCCGGCGCTGAGCTTCCCTTTCCGCTCCGCGCCGTGGTTCGCATCGTGGCCCGCTCGTTCGGCACGCCGGACTGCCCGCTGTGCGCGGACGGCCTTCCCGTGGAGTCGCCGGGATCCCGTCAGCTGGCCTGAACCACGACCCGTCCGTTTTGCCCCGTCGCAAAGGGGCGCGGTATCATCCCGCCGATTTCGGACCGACCCCGTCGAAGGAGGAACCATGCCCCTGCCCGTCCTCACCGAGGAACAGCGACGCGAAGCGTTGGCCAAGGCGGCCGAGGCTCGGCGCAAGCGAGCCGACCTGAAGGGGCAGCTCAAGACCGGCCAGCTGTCGCTGCGTGATCTCCTCGACCGACGGCAGGACGACGTCATCGCCAAGATGAAGGTCTCTTCGGTGCTGGAGTCCCTTCCCGGGGTGGGGAAGGTTCGGGCCCGTAAGATGATGGAGCGCCTCGACATCTCGGCCACCCGGCGGGTCCGCGGTCTCGGTGCCAAGCAGAAACAAGCCCTGCTCGGCGAGCTGGCCTCGAAGTAACCGCGTGTGCGGCGGGGCCGGCTGTTCGTCATCTCCGGTCCCTCCGGTGTGGGGAAGGGGACGGTCGTTCGCCGGCTCCTGCAAGCTCGTCCCGACCTGGCGTTCTCCGTTTCGCTGACCACGCGCGAGCCGCGCCCCGGAGAAGAGGAGGGCGTCCACTACCGATTCGTGTCACCGGACCAATTCGATGACATGGTCCGGAGAGACGGTTTCCTGGAATGGGCCGAGGTGTTCGGTGAGCGGTACGGCACGCCCGCCGAGGATGTCGAAGCGGCCCGCGACGCCGGACGCGACGTGCTGTTGGAGGTCGACGTGCAGGGGGCTCGGACCGTGAAGGAGCGTGTCCCCGACGCCGTGACGGTGTTCCTCCGCCCGCCCTCGGAGGAAGAGCTGGCCCGCCGGCTGCGAGCCCGAGGCACGGAGGCCGGGGCCGAGCTCGAACGGCGCCTGGCCGAGGCCCGGAGGGAGCTGGCCGAGGCGCCGCGGTTCGATCACGTGGTCATGAACGACTGGGTCCAGGACGCCGTCGAGGAAGTGCTTGTTATCATTGGGCACGACGCGTAGCAGGAGCGTCACGAGGCGAGAGGAACCCAGATGATCGAACCCAACATCGATGCGCTGCTCGAGCGGGTGGAGTCCAAGTACACCCTGGTGATCCTGGCCGCCAAGCGGGCGCGAGAGATCAACTCCTACTACAACCAGCTCGGTGAAGGCCGCGGCGAGTTCGTTCCGCCGCTGGTCGAGACCGGTGGCCTGCGGAACAAGCCTCTGTCGATCGCCATGGAGGAGATCGGCGAGGACAAGGTCACCGCGGGTCCCGCCGAAGCGTCCGCCGAGGACTAGGCATGACCGGGCCCCTGGCGGGCCGTCGCGTCCTGCTCGGGGTGACCGGGGGGATCGCCGCGTACAAGTCCGCCTACCTGGCCCGGCTCCTGCGGGAGCGGGGGGCCGCCGTACAGGTGGTCATGACCCCTGCGGCCACCAGGTTCATCGGGCCGGACACCTTCGCCGCGCTCACCGGACGGGAGGTCCACTCCGACGTCTTCGAGCGGTCCGAAGCCGTGCTGCACGTTCGACTGGCCCGAGAGTCCGACGTCGCGGTGGTCGCTCCGGCTACCGCGAATGCGCTGGCCCGGCTGGCTCTGGGGCTGGCCGACGACCTGCTGACGTCCACGCTGCTGGAGTTCACCGGCCCGCTGGTCGTCGCCCCGGCCATGCATTCGGGGATGCTCTCGCATCCGGCCACGGCCGAGCACCTCGAGACGCTGCGGGGCCGGGGCGTACACGTCGTTGGGCCGGTGGCGGGTCCGCTGGCCGCCGGCGACGAAGGCATGGGGCGCATGGCCGAGCCGGAGGACATCGCCGCCGCCGTGGACGAGGCGGCCGGACGGGGAGGACCGCTGTCGGGGCGGCGGATCGTGGTCACCGCGGGGCCAACGCACGAGCCGCTGGACGACGTCCGCTACGTGGGCAACCGGTCGAGCGGGAAGATGGGGTTCGCGGTGGCGGACGAGGCCGTCCGCCGCGGCGCCGTGGTCACCCTGGTGACCGGTCCCACCCACCTCGACCCGCCTCCCGGCGTGGACGTGGTCCGGGTGGAGACCGCCGAAGAGATGCGTGACGCCGTGGTGGCGGCGTTCGATGACGCCGACGCCGTGGTGAAGGCCGCCGCGGTGGCGGACTTCCGGCCCAAGGAACGGGTGGAGGGGAAGATCAAGAAGGAGGGCGGGCCGCCGGATGTTCACCTCGAGCCCACGCCTGACATCCTCCGCGAGCTGGGGGAGCGGAAGGGATCGCGCGTCCTGGTGGGGTTCGCCGCGGAGACGGAGGACCTGGACGCCGCCGGCCGGACCAAGCTCCGGGAGAAGCATCTCGACCTGGTGGTGGTCAATCAGGTCGGCGTGCCGAGGACCGGATTCGACGCCGACACGAACCGGGCCATGATCCTGTCGGCGGACGGGGAGGACGTGCCGCTCCGCGAGTGGACCAAGCCCGAGCTGGCCGCAGCGATCTGCGACCGCCTGGTTGGTTTTCTCGGCTAAACACCGAATCGCAACTCGTTCGTTGACCTATCGATCAGTGGCATGCTCTTGCCTGGAGTGGCGATCGTCGCTGGAGCTGCTGTCCCCGGAGCCCTGGCTTTGTTCGCTCTGCTCAATGCGGCGCTTGTTGGGTTCATTCTCACGATAAGCGGCGGGATAGCACTGTGGCTTCGTAGGCATGAGCTGTATCGAGGTCCGGACGAGCGACCCCTACGTATGCGTCAAGCATGGCTCGTCTTCTTGACGGGCCTTCTCATGCTTCTAACCCCGATCCTCTTCGTATTTCTTCATTTCCTCCTCTCCCCGGGTTTCTGAACAGCCTATTTCAGCAGACCATCTCCGATGGCAGTGTGCGGACCCGTATAATCCGCTGGACGTTGGCACGTCGGCACGCCTTCACCTTCGGTCGGCAGAAAGGAAGAAACCATGTGCTACACGTGCGGGTGCAAGCTGCCATACGAGCGACACGGCGATGCGGCCAACATCATTGAGGATGACCTGAAGGACTCCGGCCAGACCGACACGATCAAGAAGGCCGGCGTCAAGACGGCCAAGGAGAACATGCTGGAGCTCATCCAGCTGCAGCAGCAGCAGGGCGACCTGGAGCGTCCGAAGAAGGACTACAACGACTAGCGATTAGCTGCTCGTCGTTTCTGGACGCTGAAGATCCACGCGACCCACTGCGTGAAGTCCTGACAGTGCTCGTCCCGCCACCGGGCCTGGACGAAGATGTTGTAGGGGCGCCGCCCGGAGCTGGGAGCTTTGAACCGAGCGTCCCACGCGATGACCTGACCTTCCGGCGCGTAGGGCAGCAAGGTGTACGGGATCTGGCCCCGGGGCCCGCTGACGTCGACCGCCGAAGGATGGGAGGGATCCGACGTCGTGGGCTGGTCGTCCTTGTGGAACCGGACGAACATGGCTTTGCCCGGTGTCACGAGGATCGGCCGCTTCCTGGGACCCTCGAACACGTCGGCATGCGGGCCTTCCGGGCAGGGCTCGGTCGGGGTGGGGCTCGTCCATAGGAACCCGGAGACGCCTCCCTCCTGCTGCTGACCGCGAGGCGCATGGAGCACTGCCTCGGGGACCTCGTGGTCGGAGGCTGCGACTTCGCCGGGCCACGCAATCAGCCCGAGCAGGACGACCAGGATGGACCCCTTCAGCGATCTGCCGGACTTCATGTCCCCTCATACAGAAGAACGACAGGAAGCAGCCTGGGTTGCCCGGAAGGAGGACCCAGGCTGAAGGCCACCTTCCGGGCCGATAGAATCCCGCGGATGGCGCGCCGACACCTCTTCACCTCGGAATCGGTCACCGAGGGTCACCCCGACAAGATCGCCGACCAGGTCTCCGACGCGGTCCTGGACGCGATCATCGCGGACGACCCCCAGGGCCGGGTGGCGTGCGAGACGCTCGTGTCCACAGGCCTTGTGGTGGTGGCCGGCGAGATCCACACCGATACGTACGTGGACATCCCCGCCGTGGTCCGCAGGACCATCACCGACATCGGCTACACGGATTCGAAGTTCGGCATCGATGGTGAGACGTGCGGGGTGATGACTGCCATCCAGGAGCAGTCGCAGGACATCGCGGCCGGTGTGGAGCGTCCCAGCGAGATGCGCGAAGAGGGCGAGCACGATCACTTCGATGTCATCGGGGCCGGGGACCAGGGGATGATGTTCGGCTATGCCTGCCGGGAGACCGAGGACCTCATGCCGCTTCCCATCGCCATGGCCCACGCGCTGTCCAAGAGGCTGGCCGATGTTCGCAAGGCCGGCGTCGTCCCGTACCTGCGGCCGGACGGCAAGAGCCAGGTGACCATCGAGTACGAGGGCGACCGGCCGGTGCGCATCGGAACGATCGTCATCGCCGCTCAGCATCGCGACGAGGTCGACCGGGACACGCTGCTGACGCCCGACGTGGAGCAGGAGGTCGTCGACCCGGTTCTCCGGGCCTTCGAGGTCGACGCCGACGACTCGCGGTTGCTGGTCAACCCCACCGGCCAGTTCCTGACGGGGGGCCCGCTGGCCGACACGGGGGTGACCGGACGCAAGATCATGGTCGACTCCTACGGCGGCATGGCCCCGCACGGTGGGGGGTGCTTCTCCGGGAAGGACCCCACCAAGGTCGATCGCTCGGCTGCATATATGGCCCGCTATGCGGCGAAGAACGTTGTGGCAGCGGGGCTGGCCGGGCGCGTCCAGCTCCAGGTGGCGTACGCGATCGGCACCGCGCACCCGGTGTCGTTCGTCCTGGAGACGTTCGGGACCTCCGAGGTGGACCCGGAGCGGATCCAGCGGGCGGTCGAAGAGACGTTCGACTTCCGCCCGGCCGCCATCATCGACGCGCTGGAGCTGCGCCGTCCCATCTACCGCGAGACCGCCTGCTACGGCCACTTCGGCCGCAAGGGATTCACCTGGGAGGAGACGGACCGCGCCGACGAGCTGCGCCGGGCCCTGAACTGAGCAGCACCCCGGTGGCGGTCGCCGTGGACCTGCCGCGGCTGGAGCTCGATCGCCCCTTCACCTACCGCTTGCCGGAGGACCGCGCCCCGGGAACGGGGCTGCTGGTGTCGGTTCCCTTCCACGGCCGGACCGTCCACGGGTGGGTGCTCGGTCCCACGGACGACGTTCCGGCCCGCATCCTGCCGGTGCGTCGGGTGCTCTCGGCGATCCCGCTGTTCGACGAACGCTCACTGGCCCTGTACCGGTGGATGAGCGAGCGGTACGTGGTGCCGCTGTCGCTGGTCATCCGCCGGGCCCACCCGCCCCGGGTGGCCACGGAGGAGACCGGCGAACCCGTGATCCGGGCGGCGGTTCCCTCGTTTGCCGCTCCGGCGGTGCTGCCGGGATACGACGGCGGCGGCGAGCTGCTGGATGCGTGCCGGAACGGCGGCGGGACATTCGTGGTCCGCCCGCTGCCCGACGACGAGGCGGCGGCCTGCGTCGAAGCGGTGGGAGCGTGTCTGGCGGGTGGGCGCGACGCGGTGGTCGTGGTCCCGGAGGCCGTGCCGGTACCGGCCACGGCACGAGCGGTCGTGGACGCCGGAGGGGACGCCGCGTTGCTGTACGTCTCGGGGGAGAAGCGGGAGCGGTACCGCCGATGGCTGGAGGTGGCCGCAGGGCGGTACCGCATTGTGGTCGGCACTCGACCCGCGGTGTTCGCTCCGGTTCGATCTCTCGGCCTGGTGTGGATCAATCGCGACGCTCACCCGGCTCACCGGGAGGAGCGGGCCCCCCGGCATCACGCCCGGGAGGTGGCCGTCGCTCGGGCCCGGATGGAAGGCGCGGTGTGCGTGCTGGCCGGGCTGGCGCCGGGTCCGGAGGCGGCGGCCCTGGCCGATGACGGCGTCGCCACGATGGTCCGGCCATCTCGGCAGCGCGAGCGCGGCGCGGCCCCGCTGGTCGAGACGGTCCCTCCCGCCGAAGAGGATCGATCGCCGCGGCTGGCGTCGCTCCTTGGCTCCGCTCGGGGAGCGTTCCTGCTGTTGTCTCGGCGGGGGTACGGCGTGGCCAGGCGGTGCCGGGTGTGCGGCTCGCCGGTCCGGTGCACCGTGTGCGCGGGACCGGTCGCGGTTCGGAAAGGCCGGGTCGCGTGCGTGGTGTGTGCGACGGAGGCCACCTGTCCCGAGTGCGGCTCGACGAGCTTCGGCGTCGAGCGAGGTGGTACCGAGCGCCTCGAGGAATGGGCGCGGCAGCTCACCCGTGTCGCCGTAACGCGCGTCGACACCGGCGAGGATGCCACGCCTCCCGCGGAGGGAACGGTGGTGGTGGGGACCGCCGCGGCCGTGAAGGACTTCGGCCCCCGCCGAGTGCCGTTTGTCGCCGTCCTGGACGCCGACCGGGCTCGGCGGCGCGCCGGCCTGGACGCGCCGTCGCAGGCCCTGGCCACGTGGATGGAAGCGGCGGCCTGGGCCGGGCCGCGGCGCGACGGAGGCCGCGTCCTGGTCCACACCCGGGAGCCGAGCGACCCTGCCATCCAGGCGCTGGTCCGCTGGGAGCCGTGGCTCCTGCACCGGGCCGAGCGGCGACGCCGTCAGGAGGCGGGGTTCCCCCCGGGCTTTCCCCTGTTTCGGGTCACCGGCCGGCAGGGCCTAGCCGAGCAACTCTCGTCGCTGGAGCCCGCGCATCTGCTCACCTCGGCTCTTGGGGACGAGACGGTATGCTTGGTCACGTTGCGACCGGACGACACCGCGCGGTTCCGTGACCGCGTCGTCGCCTGGGCCGAGGAAGGCCTGGTGACCAAGGTCGAGGCCGAGCCGCAGCTCTAAAGGAGAGCGCGAGTAGCGCAAGCGCGTTTGGGAGAGCGTCCGACAGGAGCGCGTTGGACATGTCCCTGCTTCCGATCCGAACGTTCGGCGACCCGGTTCTGCGGGAGAAGGCCCGGCCCGTGGAGTCGTTCGACGACGCGCTCAAGCGTCTGGCGGAGGACATGATCGTCACGATGCAGGAGGCCCCGGGCGTCGGCCTGGCCGCGCCACAGGTGGGCCGTCCTCTGCGGCTCATCGTCTTCGACATCGGTGAGGGGGCCCGGGCCCTGGCCAACCCGGCGCTGTACGACGAATGGGGCGAGCAGATCGCCGAAGAAGGATGCCTGTCGCTCCCGGGCCTGTACTACCCCGTGCGCCGGCACGAGCACATCGCGGCGAAGGGTTTCGACCTCGACGGACGCGAGGTGACGATCGAGGGACAGGAGCTGCTGGCCCGCGTGCTCCAGCACGAGGTCGACCACCTCGAAGGCGTCCTGTTCATCGACCGGCTGGAAGCCGAGCACCGAACCGAGGCCATGGCCCGGCTGCGGGACCAGGCGCTGGGACTGGAGCCCGCCGCCCACGATCCGTCCCGCGCCCTCTAGGCGGGCGCCGGAAAGGACCGTCACGGTGCGCGTCGCGTTCCTCGGCAACGACCCATGGTCCGTGCCGCCCCTCGAGTCGCTGGCGGGATCCACCCATGAGCTGGTTCTGGTGGTGACCCGGGATCCCCGTCCCGCGGGGCGGGGGGGAAAGCCCCGGGCCACTCCGGTCGCGGAACGGGCCCGAGCGATGAGCCTTCCGGTGCTGGAGACTCCCACCGTGAAGCGGGGCCCCGGTCTGGATGCATTGAAGGAGGCCGCTCCGGACATCCTGGCCGTGGTGGCGTACGGGGAGATCCTGCCGTCCGAAGTCCTCCGGCTTCCTCGGGTGGCGCCGGTGAACGTTCACTTCTCGTTGCTGCCGGCGCTGCGGGGCGCCGATCCGGTGCGCCGAGCCATCCTCGACGGGCTGGAGGAGACGGGCGTGACCACCATGCGCATGGACGAGGGCATGGACACCGGGCCGGTTCTGCTTCAGTCCCCGGAGCCGATCCGGCCCGAGGACACGGCCGGGTCGCTCGGCGACCGGCTGGCCGCGGCCGGTGGTCGCCTCCTGGTCGACACGCTGGACCGGCTGGAGAAGGGCGATCTGCACGAGCGGCCGCAGGACGACGCGGGGGCGACGATGGCACCCAAGCTGAAGCAGGAAGAGGAGTGGATCGACTGGACCGAGGATGCCGAGTCCATCGGCCGCAGGGTGCGAGCCCTGGCCCCCGACCCCGGGGCCAGGACCCGGTTCAGGGACCGCGTGGTGAAGGTGCTCGGCGCGGCGCCGGTGGACGCGGAGGGAGTGGGAGCCGCCGGCACCGTGCTCCGCATGTCGAAACGGGAGCTGGTGGTGGCCGCCGGGCGCGGCGCTGTCTCGGTCGACGAGGTCGTCCCCGAAGGCCGCAAGCCCATGACCGGAGCGGACTTCGCCCGCGGAGCACGTCCGGAGGTCGGTGAGCGTTTCGGCTAAGCGCAGGCCCCGGGCCGCGTCGCCCAGGGCGATCGCCCTGGAGGCGGTGCGTCGAGTCACCGACGAGGGCGCGTACTCGAACCTGCTGCTTCCGCAGCTGCTGCGGGACACCGACCTGTCCGAGGCGGACCGACACCTGGCCACCGAGCTCACGTACGGAACCGTCAGACGGCTCATCTCCATCGATCACGCGTTGGGGCGATTCCTGAAGCGGCCCATCGGTCGGGCTCCTCGCCACTCGCGAGCCGCGCTGCGGATCGGCGCGTACCAGCTGCTCTTCACCCGGATCCCCGCTCACGCCGCGGTGTCGGAGACCGTGGATCTCGTGGACGAACGGGCTCGCGGATTCGTCAACGCCATCCTCCGCCGCCTGGTCCGGGAGCGGCCCGAACCTGCCGAGGGGACCGATGACCCGGCGGTCTCCGCTCGGACGGGGCTGAGCGCGTGGGCGGTGAGCGAGCTTCGCCGGCTGGTGGGCGAGGAGGCCGAACCTGCGGCCGCCGCGCTGGCGGCACAGGCCCGGGTGAGCCTGCGGGCGAATACGTGCCGGGGTTCAGTGGAGGATCTCGAACGCGACCTGAGCAAGGCGGGGATCGACACCGAACGGGGAACGGTCCATGCGTGGTCGTTGCGGCTCCAAGGCGGTGATCCGGGTCGTCTCCCCGGATACGCCGAAGGACGGTTCGCCATCCAGGATGAGGCATCCGCGTGGGTGGTCGACGTCCTCGACCCCCAGCCCGGTGAGCGTGTCCTCGACGCGTGCGCCGGGCCCGGAGGCAAGGCGGGCGACATCGCCTGCCGGGCTGGCACGGTGGTGGCGGGGGACCGCTCCTTCCGCCGGGCCCGCCTGGTTCGGCAGGCCGCCGATCGGCTCGGTGTTGATACTCGTGTTCTGGTACAGGATGCCGAGACTCCGGCACTGAAGGAAGGATTCCATCGGATCCTCGTCGATGCCCCGTGCTCGGGTCTGGGGGCCGCCCGGCGGCGTCCGGAGCTCCTGTGGCGAGCCGATCGCCGCGAGCTGTCGCGGCTGGCCCGGCTTCAGGTCAGTCTGGCCGCCGGGGCCGCCGGACTGCTGCGGCCCGGCGCAACCCTCGTCTATTCCGTGTGCACGTTTCCCAGGGCCGAGACCGATGCGGTGTGCGACGCCCTCCTGTCCAAGGTGCCGTTCCTCATCCCGGACCCGTTCCCCGGGCCCGACGGCCAGGAGGCCCCCAGGGCCCGGCTGTGGCCTCACCGAGACGGTACCGACGCCATGTTCGTGGCCCGGTTCCGGCGGACACTCTGAGTGTCGAACCCGAACCCCCGAATCGGCGCGCCGGGGTCCTCTAGAATCCGCGTGATGCGAGCCCGACTGGCCGCGTCGATCCTCGCCGCCGACTTCGCCCGGCTCGGCGAGCAGGTCAAGGC
>DASZKM010000101.1:0-8659 GCA_035947055.1 Actinomycetota bacterium | reverse complement strand
GGAGCCGTGGGCGAGCCGTGCCCGGGGTTCCCGGGCGCTACGGACGCCCCGGCGGGGACCTTCCAGGACGTGAAAGTGAACGTCCCGGTGGGTGCCACCAAGGTCACGTTCAAGCTCTTCCCCAAGGGGGACTGGGACCTGCGGATCGTCGATCCGGCGGGCAACGTCGGTGACTCCGGGGCGTTCGGAGGCCTCGACGAAACCGAAGTGGTGCCCTCGTCGGGCACAGGAAACATCCCCGAGCTGGTGCCCGGAGAGTTCACCATGCGGGCCTGCAACTACACCGGCGAACCTGCCACGTTCGGCGCCGTGATCATCCAGTAAGCAGGCGCTCACAGGCGTCGGCCCGGGCGGCAGTCGTACATACGTTCGGGGTCCTGACTGGCATTTGTCCGCTCCGTCAACGAGCGCCTTGGGGCCGGGTGGCGTCCCCTCAGCGCTGCCCTCGGCTTTGTGCAGGTGCACAAAGGGGCTCCCCCGGCATGAGGAGAACCCTCTTCGTAGGCCGTGGCGCCTCGCGCCCCCGGCCGGGGAAGACCACCGAACCCGAGGGAGGACCACGATGAGGAAGTCGACCGCACTGGTTGCCCTGGCCGTGCTGGGGCTGTTCGCCGGGCTTGTGCCCAACGCAGGAGCCACCACCCAGGGGGTGGTCGAGGACAACGTCCGGCACGTCAAGAACGTCCCCGGCACCACCGGCGGCCATGCCGTGGTGGACGGCGACCGGCTGTATGTGGGGGCCTACGGCCTCGGCATGCGCATCTTCGACGTCACTCAACCGGCAAACCCCGTGGAGATCGGTAGGTACATCCCCGGTCCGCAGTCGGCTTCCGACCCGGGCGTGCGAGCCGATGCTGTGCCCGACGCCGCGGTGATCAACGGCAAGCACATCGCCACCCTGAACGGCACCAATAGGGCGGCCGCCAGCCAGCAGACCGAGTTCCTCGACGTCACCAACCCGGCCACCCCGACGTTGCTGCACCGGTTCACCGGCGCAACGGACGGCGAGGCTCACAACGGCGACATCTACGACGCCAAGGGGCTGTGGCTCCCCTCCGGAGGCGGGGGGAACGGCGGGCTCCGCATCTACGATCTCAACCCACTGACGCAGAGCCCTCCGGCGGCGCCGGCGAGGCTCTTCGCCGGAAACCCCCACACGCTGTGGATGAACTCACCGTACCGGGGCAGCAAGCCGGCCGGCGACGCGTTCGGTCACACCCACGACCTCGAGATCTACCCGAACTACAACCTGCTTCTCCGGCAGTCCGAGTGGGTGGACCAGAACGGTGACGGTACTCCCGACCCCACCTACGCCAAGCGCGACATCGTGCTGCTGGCCGGCTCGGTGGGCTACGCGGTCGGTGCGCCGAGCGACACCACGGCCAACTACATCATCGACATCACCGATCCCCGGAACCCTGTGGTCATCAACAAGTGGCAGCACAAGGGCACGGGCGGCGACCCCATCCGGTACAACCACGAGGTCCAGTTCCTGGCCGGCGACCCGCACGTGATGATCGTCACCGACGAGGACCTGCACAGTGGCTGCGACGCCGCGATGATCTACACGGTTGGGGTGTCCGAGGACCTGACCGAGGCCACCAAGCTCGACGAGTGGGCGCCGTCCGGCTCGTTCCCGAACTGCTCGGGCCACGTGTTCAGCAGCAACGGCCCGTACGTGTTCATGGGCATGTACAACGCGGGGCTCAAGGTCCTCGACATGTCCAACCCCGCGGACATCAAGCTCGCCGGACAGTACGTCGCGCCCGGAGCGAACTCTTGGGGGGCTCTGTACAACAAGGGCTACATCTACGTCGGTGACTTCGGCGCCCGAGGGCTCGACGTGTTCGAGTTCATCGCCAACCCGGCGGCCAAGGGGTTCGTCAAGGCCATGAACCCGTCCACCCGGACGACCTTCGGGGTCACGGAGCGGGGCTGCGCCGCCGACCCGAACCCCAACGCACCGACGAACAACGTTGATGGGCTCATCGTTCCGATCCCCGCGGACAAGCGTGACGGCACGCACACGATCCGTGCCGTGGCCACCGCGGACCCGGGGACGGAGCTCGACGTCTGGTTCTACGACGAGGCCTGCGGCTACATGTCCGGTACGGGGAACGGAGGGGACGACGGCGCGACCACCTCCGCCCAGATCCCGGTGGATGCCGCGTTCGCCGTCGTCACCCTGTACGCGGGCGGCCCCACGTGGGTGTACGCCCAGATCGACCCGTAAGCGGAGAGCCGAGGAGCGTGAGGGAGGAGCGAACGATGCGTAGGACGACGGTGATGACCCTGTTGACGGCTGGGGCCCTCGCCGCCGGCCTCCTTCCTCACGCCCAGGCCACCCCCGCGGCGTCGCAGGACAACGTCCGGCTGGTCAAGAACGTCCCCGGCACGACCGGGGGCCACGCCGTGGTCGAGGGGAACCGTCTGTACGTCGGGGCCTACGGCCTGGGGATGCGCATCTTCGACGTCACCGACCCCGCCAACCCGGTGGAGATCGGCAGGTACATCCCCGGTCCCCAGTCGGCCAGCGACCCCGGAGCTCGCGCGGACGCGGTGCCCGACGCCGCGGTGTTCGATGGGCGGCATATCGCCACTCTGAACGGCACCAGCAGGGCCCCGTCCACCCAGCAGACAGAGTTCCTGGACGTGACCGACGCCGCCAACCCGAGACTGCTGTGGCGGTTCACGGGCAGCGCGGACGGGGAGTCGCACAACGGCGACATCGTCGACTCCCGGCGGATCTGGCTCCCGTCCGGAGGAAGCGGCAACAACGGGCTGCGGATCTACGACCTCGGCCCGGTCCTGCAGACACCTCCGGCCGCCCCGGCCGTCCTGATGCGGGCCAACCCGGCCACGCTGTGGCGGGACTCGCCCTACCGGGGGAACCGGTCTGTCGGACCGTCCTTCACCCACACCCACGACATCGAGGTGTACGCGGACTACCGGGTGCTTCTCCCGGCGTCGCAGTGGACGGACCAGGACGGCGACGGCATCGCCGACAAGACGTACGCGGCACGGGACATCGCCCTGCTCGCCGCGGCCGGGGACGACAGCGTGTTCGTCATCGACATCACGAACCCGCGGGCGCCGGTGGTCCTCAACCGGTGGATCCACCCCTCGGCGGTGGGACACGACCCGATCGACTACCTCCACGAGGCTCAGTTCCTGGCCGGCGACCCGCACGTGATGATCGTCACCGACGAGGACTTCAGCGGCTTGTGCGGGCCGGGCGACATCGTGATCGTCCGGGTGTCCGAGGATCTGACCCAGGCCGAGGAGCTCTCCGAGTTCTCGCTGGGCACGGACAACACGCGGGCGCTGTGCTCGGCCCACGTGTTCAGCAGCAACGGCCCGTACGTGGTCATGGGTGCGTACGACGCCGGCCTCCAGGTGATCGACCTGTCCGATCCGGCCAAGCCCAAGCGGGCCGGGCACTTCACCGCCGAGGGCGCCGACTCGTGGGGAGCGCTGTACCACAAGGGATTCGTGTACGTCGGCGATCTGGGAGCGCGGGGCCTGGACGTGTTCGAGTTCATCCCCAATCCCGCCGCTGAAGGCCTGATCAAGGTGAACAACCCCGCGGTGACCCAGGTCCCAGGCATCACGGAAACCGCCCTGGAGCGGACGTGTGATCCGCAGACGCCGGCCAACGGCGTGGACGGGCTCATCGTGCCGATCCCGCCGGAGCTGCGGGATGGCACGCACCTGATGAGGTCCGTCGGCAACGGCGACGCTCCGTACAACCTCAACGTGTACTGGTACGACAAGGACTGCGTCTTCATCGGCGGAGTGAGCCACAACACCGAGAACCCCGACGAGTACGGCCACATCCCCGAGGGTGGGGCCTACGGCGTGATCGACCTGGTCAGCGGGCCCGCCATGAACGTGTACGCGCAGTTCGACCCGGAGGGAGCGGGGCTTCCGCCGCCCTTCCCGTTCGCCGCCGGCCGCTGATGACCCCGACCAGGCGACGCTGGGCGACGCTCCTGCCGGCCGCGCTGGTGGTGCTCGCCGCAGCGGGCCCGGGTCAGGCGCACGACGAGCCTACCGGGAAGAGCGAGGTCCACGACCTCGCGGCGACCGCATCCGGCACGCAGGTGTCCGTGACCGGACACGCGGCCTTCGGGGGACAGCCCGCCGTGACCGTGGGAGAGGACGCCGCCGGGGATAGCGCCGGCGGAGCCGCCACCGCGGAGATGGGTCTGGACTTCACGGGCCTGACGATCGCCGCCCCGAACCCGGCCAAGCCAGAGCTCCTGTTCACGATGAAGTTGGCCGGCATGGAGGGTGGCGGGATCCCTGAGCTGTTCCAGTACAACTGGGACATCATCGTGGATGGCGGAGCGCCCAACGGGAGCAACTGGTCCATCAAGACCATGCGCTCGCAGGCCGCGACTGGGAGCACGAACCCGTGGGCCATCATCGCGGACTGCCAGCCCAACCCTCAGACGGGCGGATTCACCTGCCGCGAGGTGGCCAGGATCCCGGTGGTCTACGAAGAAGGCGAAGCGTCGATCCGTCTGACGGTGCCGCTGGCTCGGATCGAGGCTTCACCGGGCTCGGTGATCGAGGCCTGGGCCCGCAACGGCGAACCGGTGTGGGTCAGAACCTCAGCGGCCGGGCAGCTGACCGGATTCGTCAACGCGGACGACATGACCCACGACACGTACACCGTGCCGAAAAGCACCGTGAGGCTGGCCCTCGCTCCGGCCGGCACTCCGGAGGCGAACGTCGACTTCTCCAAGACGGCAACCCTGGGGGCCGAAGGCAACTTCACCGGCACCCTGACCGCGCCGGGCCCGGGTACCTATGACGTCTGGGCCAAGGCGTGCTTCGCCGAGAACTGCGGCACCGCATCAACGCCCGTTAGCATCACCTAGCCCGTGAGCAGCACCTAGCCAGCTCGCCACAGCTGGACAGGAGGAGAAGATGAGGATGCCCGCGATGCGAGTCGCGCTCGCCGTGGCGCTGACCGTCCCCCTCGGCGCCGTCGTCTCACCGTCCGCCGCGCAGGAGACCGCCGATGGCCGAGGCGACGCCACCGTGGTCGCCGTGATCGACAGCGGCTTCAGCCCCTACCACTGGGACTTCCTGGCCTCGAAGATGCCGCAGGCCAAGGACGCCGATCCGTCCAACGACCTGCCGCTGGGACAGGCCCCCGACACGTGGCTCCCGGGCTTTCCTTCCCCCGCCAGCTTCTCCTCCTACCAGGCCCTGAACCTGACGCTGGAGGAGACCACTCCCGCCCGGTCGATCAGGACGCTCGACACGGCCGATACCGCGAAGTGGAACGAGGTCAAGCAGACCACCGCGGCGGAGGTGAACTACTACTGGATCCCCCGGACGAAGGTGATCGGGGCCCTGACCTTCTCGCCCACCGGAAAGATCCACACGCCGGGCAGCAACCCCGCCAACACCCATGGCCAGGGGACCAGCAGCGTGTCGGTGGGGAACATGTTCGGGACGTGCGCGGAATGCCTGCTGGTGTTCATCCAGTACGGCAATGCGGCCACCGGAGAAGCGGCCATCGACTGGGCCATGTCACAGCCGTGGATCGACGTGATCAGCAACTCCTACGGGTTCAGCCTGGTCGAGCGGGACCGCCTGTACAGCGGGTCGAACACCGAGTTGCAGCGTCAGGCCAGCGAGCGAGGCCAGACCATCTTCTTCTCCGCCGGAAATGGGATGACCAACACGTTCACCATCCCCAACTCCACGCTGTTCTCCTCGCAGGAGGGCCCGGACTGGATCGTCACCGTGGGAGCGGTGACCCCGAACACGCAGGAGTCGTACACCGGCCACGGCAAGCCCGCCGACGTATCGGGGATCGGGAGCGGGTACCCCAGCTCGTACGCGGCCACCACGGTAGGCGGCAGGGGCACGAACTTCGGCGGGACGTCGAACGCCACTCCGCAGGTGGCCGGGGCGTACTCCCGGGCGCTGTACCTGGCCCGCCGAAACCTGACGGGCACGAGCAGGATCCAGGCGGATGGGGTGATCGCCACCGGAGGCGGATTCGCCTGCGACGAGGCCCGGCCCGACTGCGAGCTGGGCGATGGATCTCTCACCGTCGGCGAGCTGCGCACCCGGCTGCTGCACGGCGCGGTCCACACCCCGGGAGGGATGAACGTGGGCGGGCTGGCCGGGGGGATCCCGCCGGTCAGCGAGACGGAGTTCCTGAACGAAGGTCACGGCACGTACGTCGGAAAGCTCAAAGGTGACGAGGCGTTCGCCGCGGAGTTCGACCGGATCATGGCGCCGCTTGAGGGCCGCAGCGCCACGCTCAGCCGCCCGTCCGGCGAGCGCCAGTGGATGACCGTGGACTCCTTCTGCCGCCAGGAGCTGTGGGGCGAATGGAAGGGCGGGTACTTCGTGCGCGGCGCGACGACGCTGCCCGGCCCGGACCAGGCGTACCCGCTGCGCACGGCGCTCGAGACGGTCTGCCCGCACCTGTTCCCGCCGGTCTAGACGGTTCGCCGGACGGGCGGGCTCCCGGGCTCTCCTCCAAGCGCGGCTTGGTCAGTTGCACAAAGGCCGTCCCGGGCTTCGCGGAGTAGTACCTGTGCCAGAGCCCAAAGGAGCCCGCACATGGACGGCCGGTCCGCAGCACGAGCCCTGATCATCGGAGTCACGCTGATCGGCAGCGCGATCCCCGCGGCCGCCAGCCCGGCCACGGCATCGGGGCCCACGGACCGCGGTGATCCCCTCCCCCGCGTCCCGCCG
This sequence comes from Actinomycetota bacterium, assembly GCA_035947055.1. GTDB lineage: Bacteria > Actinomycetota > UBA4738 > UBA4738 > CALAEC01 > DASZKM01. Next base: position 1,930 of record DASZKM010000101.1, on the reverse strand, counting down.
GGGTTCGCGGTCACGCCATACATACAGATCCCCGGCGCGGCCACCAGCCTGGCGTTCGGCAAGGACACCAGAGGGCGCCCGGAGCCTCGCCTCTACGTCACCGACTACGTGGGTGGCCGGGTTCTGGCCATCGACGACGTTGGCGACGCCGGCGGAACGCCGTCGGTGTTCGCCGAGGGATTCCGGAACCCCCTGGGCGTCGTGGCGGCCAAGGACGGAACCGTGTACGTGGCGGACTCGGAGGCCGCCCGGGCCGGCCCGTTCGGGAACCGGTCGTACGGGCGCGTGTGGCGCGTTCGCGACACCAACGGCGACGGCACCGGCGACCTCAAGGAGGTCGTGCTCAAGGACCTCCCGAACGGCAGGCACAACACGAACGGGATGGCCTTCGGGCCCGATGGGATGCTCTACGTCACCAACGGGAACTCCACCGACGATGGCGTGGAGGGCGGCGAGCCCGAGGTCGAGCCGTGGTCGGGGTCGCTGATCCGGGTGGACCCCAACGCCACCGGCGTCAGCCTGGCCTCCCTGAGCCAGCAGGACGCGCTGGTGGCCCACGGGATGCGGAACCTGTACGACGTGGCATTCTCACCCATCGATCCCTCGCAGGCCTTCATCCCCACGAACGGTCTCGATGACGCTCGCCAGGGAAACACCGGCGGGACCGGCATCGAGGACTCCGACGACCTTCTGTATCGGGCGGACGTCGACGACGTGCGGGAGACGATCGACGCGAGCGGCAATCCTGTCGTCGAACCGGTCGTGGACGACTTCGGATTCCCGTCGTGCCTGTACAACCTGGACCGCCAGCGGAACCTGGAGCCGTACGACAACCCGAACCCCAACACGATCAAGAAGTTCGGGCCGTGCCCCACGGAGACCGTGCCGCGGCCCGTGGCCAGCTTCGGCCTGCACGTGTCCGCCGATGGCCTGGCCTTCCAGCACACGAACGCCTGGGGCGACGACTACCGGAACGACGTGTTCGTGGCGGAGTTCGGGAACTTCTTCGGGGATGACATCATGGGCCACCGTGTCGTGCGCGTGGAGCTCGATGCCACGGGCCGAAACGTGGTGCGGCAGAGCGAGTTCCTGAGCGATGCCGTGGCCCTGGACCTCACCTTCGACGATGCCGGCGCCATGTACGTGGCGAGCTTCGGGGGGCACATCTTCAAGGTCACCAAGGTGGTCGACCCACCGAGGGTCATCGACGTCCAGATGAGCGCGTTCCAGTTCATCCCGCAGACGCTGACCATCCCCGAGGGGACGGTCGTCCGGTGGGTGAACGAAGACGTGCTCGGCCTCCCCCATGAGGTGGCGGGACAGGCCGTGGTTCGCGCCGACGGCTCGACCGACAACCCCCGGGAGATCGACACGGGGGTGGTCAATGTGGGAGCCAGCCGGTCGTTCCGGTTCGACACGCCGGGGACGTGGATCTACACCTGCGAGATCAACATCACCCACGAAGTGACCATGCACGGCCAGATCACGGTGGTCCCCGCGGGTAGCTGACTAAACGAGCTTCGCTGCGGCGAACGCCAGGGCTCCGACTGTTACGACCGAGGCCGAATTCGTTAGCAGCATGGCTCGAAGGAGCCGTGCTTCAAGCCGATGGAGCTTGGCATCCATCCGGGCCTCCAAGTGACCGGCGCGATGAAATCAAGAGGGTGCCGGTGACACGGAAGGGGCGGCCCGAAGGCCGCCCCTGAGTGCTTCTCGTGCGCGTGCGCTAGGAAACCGTGATCTGCCGGGTGACGGTTGCCGGCTGGTAGTCCTGATCGCCGGGCCAGGTGACCGTCACCTCGTAGGTGCCGGGCAACAGGCCCGTGGGGGCTGAGAACGAACCGTCGGCCCCGGTGGTCGCCTCGACCGTTGTCCCGCCGGCCGTGATCTGAAGCGTCTTCCCTGCCAGCGGCTTGTTCACCCAGCCTTC